>DATLKS010000785.1:0-4726 GCA_035538255.1 Terriglobales bacterium | reverse complement strand
AATTCTTGTGCCGACTGCCGTCGCGCCATCCTTACTCCTTGCCCGGACCACAGTGACAGGAACTCACGGCGTCCTTGTTGGGCCGCGGCGGTACGCAAAGGACGAGTCAGGGAGTTCTGGATTGGGAATGGCGGAATATCGCCGGCTGCTGCAGCGGGTTCCATTTCGGTCATAAATCGATTTTCGATGCCGCGGGCTGGACGGCCGGAGAAGGCACAAGTGATGCGGGTTTGGTCCTCATGGGCCTTGAGGATCGCTTCCTTATATACACCGGGAATCCCGGCTTCGTCGCAGGTCAGGAAGGCCGTACCCATCTGGACAGCCTGCGCGCCGAGAGCGAGCGCAGCAACGATACCGCGTCCGTCCATGATCCCTCCGGAGGCGATCACCGGCACGCGGACGGCATCGACGACCTGCGGCACCAGTGAGATGGTGCCCACCATGCCTTCCGCGAAGTCCACAGCAAAGCTGCCGCGATGGCCTCCGGCTTCGCTGCCCTGCATGACGATTGCGTCCACGCCGGACTTCTCGAGTAGCACGGCCTCGTCTACCGTGGTGGCTGTCCCGACTAGGAACATGCCCCGCCCCTTGATTGCTGTAACTACGTTGGGCGCCAGGAGTCCGAAGGTGAAGCTGAAGCAGCATGCGCCGCTTTCGAGTGCTGCGGCTAGCTGCTCGTCGAAAGCATCAGTGAGTACGGGCGTGACTTGCGGAGCGGGCAGGCCCAATTCGGCAAAGTACGGCGCCAGGCGTTTGAGCATCGGCTCCGGATTGCCATACTCGGCTTTGGGCTGTGGAGCGAATAGATTGACGCCGAATGGGCGCTTGGTGGTCGCGCGCACCGCTGCCGCGGTGCTCTCGATCTGCTCCGGAGTGAGGTAGGCTGCGCCGATGAACCCCAGAGCGCCTGCGTTAGAGACAGCCGCGAGCAGCTCCGGAGTGTCTCCACCGCCGGCCAGCGGGGCCTGGATGATCGGATGAGAAAGGCCGAGTGTTGTTGAAAGGCGAGTGCTGAACGTCATGGCCACTGGTTCCAATTTAACAAGGGAGACCTCCCTCGGTTTTCAGCTAAGGCAAGTGCAAAAACAAACCGGAACACGAGATCCTTCGACTCCGGTCTCCGCTCTGATGAAATCGCGCGGGAACCCTCCCGCGCTCAGGATGAGAATGTGATGAGGTCCTGTCTTGGATTTGGCCTTTCACAGACTGGACGTGTAGATTCTTGTTCGCATTTCAATTCCACAAGCGCATATCAAAAGGAGCACGCAAGCCATAGTTCGACGGCAGCTTTTATCACGACTGGCTGGTTTACCGTTGTTCGCTTTCTTTACCGGTGAGGCGCCGAGTCCCGTGAAAAGACTAAAGATCATGATGAAGAGTGCCTGGGGATCGGATGATCCAACTCGCGCTTCCTTTCCCTCTCTGCATGGACGCGCTCTGGTGGAGGCAGGACATGATGTCCAGATTTTTCTCACCGGAGAAGCCACACATCTTATGCGCAAGGCGACTGTCGATTCCACCATGCCGGTTGGCTGGCCGCCTCTGAGCGCGACGCTGGCCAAGGTTGTAGCAAAACGCATTCCCGTTTTTTCCTGAGGGGCATGCTCCCGGGCGCCGTGGGGTGACGGAATCGGACTATCAGTGGGGAGCAAGATTCGGCAGCCCGGCAGTTTTTGTTTCTCTCGTGGAGTGGGCAGATCGAATTATCACTGAGTGAAGATTTCAGCTATTGCTGTCAGCTCTCAGCTTTCAGTCACGGACGAGAGACGACGTTCCGGGCTGACGCTGGTTCTTTTTCTGCGTTCAGCCGGTCCACCTTAGTTTGCGCTCGTACTCCTACGCGATGCAGGCTCACTCGCTTGTGTCACGATGTCCACGGTGCCTTCGGCCAGGCTCTCAGAGCTCGCGACAACATGAATCGTCCCCGGCTGCCCGGAACGGGAACGCACAATCAGGAGCGCGAGTCCGTTGAAGGTTTGGCGATGATCGGCATGGAACGGCTCGACGGTGGCGGCGTTGCCGTTATCGACTCCAGCGATTGACGCAGGTCCGCTGAGGTTGAACTGTACGATATTGCTCGCGGTCGGACAGAGATTACCATCTTTGTCCTCGATCTGAACAGTGATAAATGAAAGATCGTCGCCGTCGGCCTGGATAGCGCTCCGGTCCGGAATCAGCTTGATCTTCGCCGGAGCTCCGGCGGTTTTTACCTCCTCCACCGCAGATTGCTTCCCATCATGGTACGCAACCACTTTCAGCGTACCGGGTTGGAATGGCACCTGCCAGAGCAAGCGATATTTGGTTGTGAATTTGCCGTCGGCGCTCACATTGGCGCCAACTGGGATATCGAATGGCTCCGTGAATCGCTTCTTGCGTCCCAGGGACTTCCCGTTCAGGAACAGTTCCGCTTCCTCCTGGTTGGTGTATACCATTACAGGAATGTTCTGGCCCGCGCGGTCTTCCCAGTTCCAGTGCGGCAGAACGTGGACCATGGGTTTGTTAGTCCAGACGCTCTGATAGAGATAATAGCGGTCTTTAGGAAATCCAGCGAGATCGACCATCCCGAAGTAGGAACTGCGGGCCGGCCAGTCCTGCTCAGTGGCGCGGCGGTCAAAGTATGGCGTCGGCTCACCGATGTAGTCGGATCCAGTCCACACGAACTCGCCAAGTACATTCGGGTACTTGTCCTGATAAGTGAACTCCACATCGGGACAGTAGGCCCAGCGAGGTGCAATTATGTCGTAGCTGCTGATCTGATGCGATTCGTGCTTCTCGTACTTCTCCAAAGGAAGGTGATACGTTCCGCGAGAGCTCACACATGATGCCGTTTCGGACCCGAAGATGATCCAGTTTGGATGGTCGTTCATGATCTCGCCGTAATGCATTGGTTGATAGTTGAAGCCGGGGATGTCGACCTCATCAGCGAGCTTATTGCGAATCGCGCTTTGCCATTGATTGAAGGCCGACGTCGTCGGCCGCGTCGGATCTTCCTGATGAAAGAAGCCTGTCAAGCGCCGTGCTTCTTGCCACCCGTCGGATTGTCCCTGTTCGGGAATCTCGTTCCCAATGCTCCACAGGATAATGCTGGGATGATTGCGATCGCGTCGAACCATATCCCGAAGATCGCGTTCCGACCATTCGTCGTAATATTTGCTGTAGCCGTTCGGCACCTTCGCAATCCGCCACATGTCGAAGGCTTCGTCCATCACGACAAGGCCGAGCCGGTCGGCGAATTCGAGCAATTCAGGTGAAGGAGGATTGTGACTCGTGCGCACCGCATTCACCCCTCCAGCCTTCATGATCTGCAGTTGCCGCTCAGTAGCCCGCCGGTTGACGGCGGCGCCAAGTGCGCCGAGATCGTGATGCAGGCACACGCCATGCAGCTTCACTTTCCTGCCGTTCAGGAGGAATCCTTGCTGCTTATCGAATTTGATCGTTCGCACGCCGAATAGAGTGAGATATCGATCGACTACATGGTCATGATCGATGACTTCACTTACCAGCGTGTAGAGATACGGATGATCGATATCCCACCGCTGCGGTTTTGCTATCGTCAGATTCGTCCTAAAAGCCTGTGTGCCGTCGCTGGGAATAGAGCCGTTGGTATCCGCTTGAGTTATGTGGCGCCCACTCTCATCCAAAACGGAGGTTCGGAGTTTTACGCTGGACGCCTGGGTGAGGTGATTGCGAATTTCGGTCTTCACGGTAATGTTGGCGCTGCCATTGGCGGCGTCGGACGTAGTCACATATGTTCCCCAATGCGCTACGTGGACCGGACCGGTAATTGTGAGCCAAACATTGCGGTAGATGCCTGCACCGGGATACCAGCGCGACGAATGGTCCTCGGGCGAGAGCCGGACGGCCAGGACGTTTTTTTGTCCGTCAAAGCGAAGGTGCGGAGTGAGGTCGAAGGCGAAGGAGCTGTATCCGTAGGGACGAACGCCAAGATCCTCGCCGTTGATCCAGACGCGCGCGTTCGACATAGCGCCATCAAATTCAATGGTGAAGAAACGGCCCTTTAAATCGTTCGAGAGACTGAATGATTTCCGGTACCATCCCGTACCCGAAATGGGAAGCGCCCCGGTGTGGGGATTCAGGCTCGGATCGAACGGGCCCTCAATGGCCCAGTCGTGGGGAAGACGGATTTCCTGCCAGTGTGAGTCGTCGAAATCGGGCTTCTCCGCTCCTTCTGCCGGCGCTTTGAGGAACAGCCAGCCATCGTTGAAGCTGATGCGACGCTCCGGCGAAGGTTGGATGTTCGCGGGGGTGCCCGCCCCTGCTATGGTTGAGAATGCAAACAGGAATACAAAGCAAAGGACAGCTAGCGAATGACGGCCAAGTGTGCGCATCTGTCTCCCGCGAATGCCAAAGTGTCACTCAAAGTTCGGAATGGAATGATAAAGCAAGAAACCGGAATTGCACTCGATTTGAGTTGGACAGGGATAGCGCTCGTTTCGAGGTGCGCTCGCAGGGATGAGCCATAAAAGCAAAGGCCCCGCGTGCACGGGGCTCACTTTGGTGTGCCGAGCATGTTCGACAGCTTGAAGGTGAAAGTCCTTTTCACAACCTGATAGAGGTGAAGTGGTAGTGAAGCGTAAGGGCGTCGTCGCAAGGCGGGGTCTGAAGGAAGCGCGGAGCAAATGCACGAGCCAATGTATAAGAACCGGATCTGAGGCGTGAGCGTGGGGCGAGCGGGCCAATGATCGCGAAGCCCACATCTATCAAA
>DATLKS010000784.1:0-1516 GCA_035538255.1 Terriglobales bacterium | reverse complement strand
AAAAGCTTTGCCCAGGGAGTGCGAAGCCGGCAACGGCAACCCGTACTGTGCGCTCAGAATTCCTCGTTTGGACAAAGTTGCGCGTGCCGTGTGCTTTTGCACATCGGAAATCCGTCTTCTTGCCACATAAATGTATTCGTCGGGTACCGTCGTGGCCACAAAGGTGCCTGCGCCCACTCGCATCTCGACGTAGCCTTCACTTCTAAGATGATCAAACGCGGCCACGACCGTGCCGCGCGAGACGCCGTGTTGCGTCGCCAGGTTGCGGGATGAGGGCATTCGCGCACCGGGCCGGAGACGGCGGTCGAGGATGTCTGCACGTAACTGACCGTACAACCAGCGCCACCGTTCTTCATCGGCTCGCTGCGGCATCAGCAGCAGGTCCTGAAAAGTCGCTTTCTTTGCCAAATGCTGTTTCCCAAAAGATGACTGGACCCGAAAAGTGGACCAGTCGCCTTATCGATTATGGACCAGACCAGCGATCCGGCTCAAACATCTATGAGGTGTACGCAATGGAAGCAGGGAATCCAAAGGAGAAAAGAAATGCATTCACGAATCGATTCTCAGAAGGTTGCACCCGGTGTATTCCGCGCGATGTTGGCACTCGAGAATTACGTCAGGAATTCGTCAGGACGGGAACCCTCGATGTTGGAGTTGGTCAGGATGCGGGCGTCCCAGATCAACGGTTGCGCCTACTGCCTCGACATGCATAGCAAGGACGCACGAGCGGCGGGCGAGAGCGAGCAACGGTTATATGCGCTTAGCGCCTGGCAGGAAACCCCGTTTTTCACCGACCGGGAGCGAGCCGCTCTCGCCTGGACTGAGGCAATTACCCTCATCACCTCAGGTCATGCCTCCGACGAAGTTTACGAGCAAGTTCGGCGGTCCTTCAGCGAGAAGGAACTTGTGAATCTCACGCTGGCGATCGTGGCCATTAACGGCTGGAACCGCTTGAATGTTGGTTTCCGGACGGTCCCCGGTAGTTATCAATCAACAAAGGATCAGCCGTTAGCGACAGCAATATCGCGATGAAGGCGGAAACGAAACCACTTTGCACGCTAGATGGGAAGGAGCACGGGATGAAGAGCCAACGCAGTTGATGAAACTCTAGTTGCATGGCAAAGCATCTCTAGCCTGCCCGAAGCGAGATCTCGGATTGCGCGAGGGGAGGGGCAGTGTGCCAGCAACCTTTTTAGAATCAACTACATGACCCCGGAACTCGAATTGCGCGGCCCGCTGCAGGACTTTGCCCATAACCCCAAGGAAATCAGCACCTTGTACCCCGAACTCGTCTTGCGCCACGTCCCAGGGAAGTCGGCTCAACGGTGCGGGCAACCGCAGCGGTTCCGGGTGTTGTTTCTCCAAGCTGCGCTCCTGCAGCCGGTGCGCAATGAAGTAATCGGGATGTCGCGCTCGCCACACCGCTTGCATCTTTCGCCGATGTGCGGCTTGACAATCGGCTCGTCCGCAAGCACGTTGACGCTTTCCAACTCGCACATCGGGACGGAACCAACGA
>DATLKS010000783.1:0-9970 GCA_035538255.1 Terriglobales bacterium | reverse complement strand
TTCGCGAGTTTCAATCTGACAACTGACCGCAAGAGTGAAGCCCTAGCGCGCGCAGTGCAGGGATTTGGTATCGCATTTTTGTTTGTCCCCACGAGCCAGCTCGCTTATTCCTATCTTCCCAAAAGCAAAAACAACAAGGCTTCAAGCCTCACAAATCTATTTCGGAATCAGGGTGGCAGCTTTGGCATCGCGTTCGTTACCACCATCCTCGAGAGACGAACGCAATTCCATCGTTCGGTTTTGGCTTCGCACATTGCCAGCTCCGATTTGAGTTTCAAAGGGACCCTCACTGCGTTCACAAGTTATTTCATCCAAAGTGGATATTCTGCTGCGGACGCGGCAACCCGTGCGCTTGCGCAAGTGGAAGCAGTCGTCCAGCGGCAGGCGACGATGCTCGCCTTTCTTGATTGCTTTTGGCTGTTGGGGTTAGTGGCGCTCGCCGGACCAATACTCGCGCTCTGCATTCGGAAATTCGGGCAAGGGAGCGGAGGCGCAGCGCATTGATGCGCTTATAAAAATGTAACGGCGCCCCGGCTTTTCAGAACTTAAATTGCAGATTGGCCTGCATCTGCCTTGGCGAGCGCGCAGCTACGGCGCGCCCGAAGAATGGTGAGGTCAGGATGCCTACATAGGTCACATCGTTGCGATGGTTTAACACATTGAACGCTCCCAGTTGTGCTGTGAACGAACGACCTTCCTTTTTTCCTCGCGACAGCAGGAACTCATGTGACAGGCTCAGGTCGAGATCGACGAAACCTGGCCCGTGCATGGTATTTCGCGGCAGTCCAGCAGGACGGTCGTTCGAAATGCCGTCGTGATTGTTGTCGCTTCCGGTGGTGACTGTGACGGGCGTTCCGGAATAAGCAGAAAAGGCCGTTCCCAATTTGGCGTAGTGACTCAGAGAGAACGTACCCATCAGATTGAGCCGATGCCGCGAGTCGGTGTCGGCGCGAGCCCAGTCGTTTTCGGGAAAGTAGCTGTTGCCCGGAAAGTAAGTAATGCCGGATGTATTGTTGTAAGTCTTCGAAAGCGTGTACTGTACCTGTCCGGTGAAGAATCGCGTCGGACGGCCTCTGAAGCTCACTTCCATGGCATTGCTCTTCTGGTAGCCCTCCGATTGCATTTGCCGCACTTGTCCCAAAGCCAAATCAGGACGCGTCGCATATAGCGGAGGCGGTGGTGCATTGGCATCGATGGAGCGAAACAGGTCAATGCCGCGCGTTCCAATCCAGTTCACGCTCAGCGTGCTCTGAGAGTTTATCTGCCGCTCGACGCCGAGGCCGTACTGGATCGTGTAGGGAATGCGGGCCTGAGGATCGAGTACAACCAGGCTTGTGGGTTGAGCGATCAGCAGGTTTGGATCGACAGGGAACGTCGGGTTCTCCACGATGAATCGCTGCAGGCTCGTACCATTGAAGTGCAGCAGATCTGCGATAGGACGCGGGCCGGTACGGTCGAAGAACATGCCGCCACCGCCGCGGATGACGGTCTTGCTCTTCTTCCCAGGAGCCCACGCAAAGCCAAGCCGCGGCGCAAAGTTCGTCGAGTCATCGTGAAAGTAGTTCTGGAAGTAGTAACGGAGGCCCAAAGAAAGTTGGAGCCGAGGCGTCACGCGAACATTGTCCTCGATGAATCCTGCAACATTCTTTTCGAGGAACACGAGATGTCCCTGCCCGCGCTGCACGAGATAGTTAGCCGGACGTCCGGCTTCATAGTCGGCGAGACTGGCGAAGCTGTATGTGCCGAGATAATTGGTGAAGTCGTCTGCGCCTCGCCGGCTCCAGTCAGGAATTTCGACACCGAACTTAAGATCATGCTTGCCGCGATCGTAGGTCACGATATCAGTGCCTTCAGTGTGCGCCTCAGTGCGCTTTGAGTCCCCCTGCGCGCCTCCTCCGATGAACGCGCCCTGGACAACGATCGATGCAGCGGCCATTGTGCTCGTGACAGGCGAGTCCTGATGTCCCACGAGAAAATGGAATTGATTCAGCAGCCGAGGCGAAAAGACCTTGCGGTAGCTGACGTTGACCTCATGCTCCACATTGAAGAGGTTTGTTCCCGCTTCGGGAAGCACGATGCCGCCCACATTTTGATTCTTCCGTGAGCTCTGCTCGTAAGAGTAACCGATCCAGAACTGGTCAGTCGCTCCGATGTCGTGAAAAATACGCCCGGAGGCAAAAAAGTGCTGGGAAGGCGTAGGCACGTTCGTTTGGATGGGGCCGCTCAGGCCCTGCGCCACCACGAAGGCCTGCTGATTGTCGCGATCTTCATCGACCGACGCAAGGAAGGTGGTTTTCTTGCCTCGGCCCAGCGGGCCTGTTACCGATCCTTCGTAGTACTGGCGCCGCTCTGAAGGCCGCACTGTTGCGAAGGCGTTCTTAGCGTCGAAGATGGCGTCGCGCAGCATTACGTTCACTTCACCGTGATATTGCGGCGATCCGCCTTTGGTCTCGATCTCGATACGGCCGCGTCCCGGGCGTGAATAGAGCGCCGAATAAGGATTCTGATTGATCTTGACTGATTTCACGGCCGAGTTCGTCACGCCCGGTCCGTTGGCTTCCACACCATTCACGACAAGTGAGACGCCATTGGTGCCCAGTGAGGAGTTGTCGAGGAATCGCGATAGTGTGGCGATGTAATCCTGATCAAACACGGGAATCTGATCCAGAGCGGAGCGTTCTATCGTATTTGCGTTCTGATTCTGGGCAACGTCGCTGCTCACCAGGGGCACTGCTTCGCTGCTCGCCACCGTGACCTCCTGCTGCGCTACCGCAATCGGAAGCACGATATTCGCGGTGACCTGCGGGCGGTCCCCGACTCTTACGTTGACTGTTGTTAGCCGAAAGCCTTCGTGCTGAGCTTCGAGGCGATAGGCTCCGGAGCTGATTCCACTGAAACGGAAATTTCCATAGGAGTCGGTCTTAGTTTGGGAAACGATCCGTCCGTTCAGCAAGATCAGATCGACTTCGGCTGCGACGATGGCGGCATCAGAAGGGTCGTGCACGCTTCCCATGAGGACGTGAGCCGCCGCCGCGTAAGTTTGCGCATAGCACGTGCCCACTGCAATTGCGAAAAAAACCAACATCAGAACGGTGCTGGAGATTCGTTTTAACGAAGGCATCTGTAATGTATGAAATCAAGGTGTTCCGACATCGAGTAATAATCGCAGCCATAGCCGCCTACACGATAGCTATGTCAGGGTGTGTTTTTTGGAAGAGGCGTTCCCGCCCGGCTGAACTGAACCAGCAGGGCGGTGTTGGCGGGTAATTGAATGTCGATTCCTTTACCAAGGAACTGCGCATAAACCGAGCGTGCAGCTCCAATCGATCCCACAACGAGGGCTCCGGTATGCGACGTTGCACCCACGATCGCGCCGGCGAGAGCGAATCCCATCGCGCCTGCAGCAGTCTGCGCCCCAGTTTTATTTTCAATCCTGCCGCGCTCCTGCTCCTGGGAGTTGGCGGCTGCAACCAGTGCCACGGCAAGCGCGGGCCCGATGAATCGAGTCTTCGATTCCTCCACGCGAGGAGCGCCTTCATCATCTACTCCGATATGAGAGCCGCGACGGACCGTCAGGCCTGAGATGCCGGCGTGAATCCTTTTCTGGGAATTTTCCGATTTTGCCTGGGCAGCCTGTGTCGCCAGATGCTTCTGGATCTCCGTAATTTCGTTGGGCAGGGCTATCTGCTGGAATGTAAATCGAAGCTGGCCGTTGCGATGAAAGTGCCGCGCAGGGCGCGCTACGGAGACAGTGCCGGTTAAGCGAGTCCCTTCCGGAAGTATGAGCCGGTGATCCGGGGCAAACAGAGGTGCGGTGAGCTTTGCCTCGACGGCCCCGCCCGCCTTGGTCTTTGCCGAGTCGAGGCCTGTTACCAAGTTGGCCGAGACAGATCCCTCTTCCGGGGTCGTCTGACCGAGCTGCTGGATTGCGGCAGTGGGCACCTTTTCCGAACCAAATGTCTGCGGTGTCATGAGCACGGCGTCAAATTGGGATCCGCTCGCGATTCTTGCGGGCTGATAGGGCAGCAGCGCGAGGGCTGCATCTCTGACTAGCTGCTTCTTGTTCTCCGCTTTGAGGTAGCCTTTGGCTCCGTTCCATCGTGTGTTGACTTGCTTCTTTCCGCGAGAGATTGCTGAGCCCACAATGCCTTGTTTCCGTTTGCCTTCAGCCCGCATCTCCACTGCCCGCCCGCTGCCCGGCGCCGTGTCGGTGACGATCGTCCGCGGCGCTTTGCCCGGTTCCAGCAGAGTGTCAAATTGAACTTCCGGTCTTCGGAATGATCCAAAGTGGCCGCTGAGCATGCTTCCAGCCTGCTGTAGTGCGGAAGGCTTGCTGAATGCCACGATGTGCCCTATGGCCTCCGTACCGGTCGGCAACACCTCGCGGTCAAAGGCAAACACCGGCTGAGTGAGCCGTGCGTGGACCACATCCCCTACATGCTTCGTAAAAGTTGTGCCGTCAATGCGCAGGCGCAGGGGCGTTCCTGCGGGTACGACCAACGGCACGTCCACTTCCGAAGGAGGCTGCTGGGCAACACTCTGAATCGTGAACAGCAGGCCGCATCCAACAAGAACTCGAAGCCAAACACTTAACATCGAAAACCTACCTGCGAGCTAACGCGTGAGTAAAAATGCGGCGGTCTGCGCTAATCCTCGGGCGGTGCCTGTTCGCCGCTTTCAAGCACTCTGATCTCGTGTTTCTTCCCATTCTGGTGAATTAGCGCCTCGTACACCGTCGGCTGATCTGATTTAACTGCTTCGACTTTTTCAACCTTGGCTCCGCCGGCTTCCTGCTTGATCGCATCCTGCGCCTTTTGCGGAACCGAATCGAATGCAACCTCTTGCTCGGTCTCCAGCACCTTGCCGTTAGGATCGATGGAGACATCCCGCTTCTTGCCATCGACGAGCAGTTGTACTTCGTACTCGGTCTTTCCCTTTTCGATCTCTTTGGAATAGCCCCTTACCGTGGCTCCCTGGCTTTGAGCTTTAGCCGTCTCCTGCACGGCCGGCGGAAGATCCTTGAATTTGATTTTAGCCTCCTGCGCTGCTGCGCTGCCGAGCCACGGGAGCAGGGAAGAGGTAAGCAGACCTAAGGTACGTCTCAAAGTCATAGATATCTCCTTAGTGTGTGATTTTTCCATCCCACGCGTTCAGGTAAACACTATTAATTGCGCAAGCTGAAGCGAGGCTGAATCAACGGGAATTGATTGTGAAACTACGGTGAACTTGATGGCGAACTGAACAGCGGCAGCTCCACAACCACTGAGGTTCCCGTTCTTACTTCTCTGTCTAGCTGGATCGTCCCGCCGTAAGCCTCGGTGAAAGCTTTAGCCAGTGCGAGTCCAAGGCCAAATCCGCCGGTCTGGCGCGCTCTGGACGGATCGCCGCGATGAAACCGCTCGAAGACATGTGGAACATCCTTTTCGGGAATTCCGGGGCCATGATCGCTAACCCGCACTTGGGCACGATCTTTAACGCGCGCGATGCGCATTTCTACTCGTGCATGTTCCGGACTGTAGCGGATTGCGTTGTCCAGCAGATTGGCCCAGATGATTTGCAGGTCTTCGGGATCGGCACGCACCGGAGATGGTCCATTCTTGTGTACCTCTACCGAGACGCTGCGCTGCCGCGCCAGTCCTGCGATGCGCATCACCGCCTCGTCGCAGGTGTCGGTCAGTTCAACTACTTTGATGTTGCTCCGCGCAGAACCACTCGTCCACTGCTCAGCTCGCGCCAGGCGCAGCATCCACTGCACTAACTTCTCCAGTCGCTCGAGATCTTCGAGAGCACTATCCAGGCCTTGCCTATATTCTGCGGTCGTTCGCGGTTTGAGGTTCAAAGCCTGCAGAGTCGACTTAAGCACTGCTACTGGAGTTTTTAACTCGTGCGCCGCGTTTCCGAGGAATTCCCGTTGCTGCACGAATGCCCGGCGCAGGCGGGCCAGCATTGCATTCAAGGCATCTATAAGAGGTTTCAATTCGCTTGGCTGGCTCGCTACATCGACATCCACGTCCCAGTTCCGAGTCGAAACATTCGCCGACTGTTGCGCGAGCGTTCGCAGGGGCAGCAATCCTCGCCGCAGTCCCCAGTAAGCGATCACCAGCGTTACGGCCAGAATTACGGTGCTGCAAGCGGCGATGAACTCCGTGGCTTGAACAAGCTCTCTCTCGATCCCATTGCTGCGCGCTGCGTAAAACACCGAGATTCGCGGCGCCGACGTCGGACGATCGTTGTCCAATATGGGAAGATTCAGAAGCCATGCTCCCCGATATCCCTTGCCCGCTACACGAACCCGCGACATCTCCGAGGACTTCGGCGGTTCTAATCCCGATGGCCAGTTGGACGAACGAGCGATTGCGCCTGCGGAAGTCACCTCCACCGAATACAGATCCGTATTGCCCGGCTCGAGACTGGGTGGAACCAGCGTTTTGTCGAACTCGAGTCCTGAGGCCTCTTCATCCGCGTAATGGACAAGAGCAGCGAGGCTCATCGCGCGGGCACGCAACATGGTGTCAAAAGCGGCCAGAAGTCGATGACGCGTATACGAAATTGCAATGCTTGCCAAAGCCACCGCGAGGAGCAGCTCGGAGACGACGATCGTGAGAAGGACGCGCTTTTGAATGGAATTTAGAAACACAGTTACGCCCGCAACACGTAGCCTTGCCCACGCAATGTATGGATGATGGGAGCAGAGAGATTTCCCTCCATTTTGCGCCGCAAGCTCGAAATATAGACTTCGATCACGTTGCTGAACTTCTCCCAGTTGTAATCGTAGAGATGTTCCAGCAGCTCGGTCTTTGAAACCACGGCTCCGGTGCGATGCGCGAGGTACTCCAGAACGCGATACTCCATTGAGGTCAACTGAATGTCCTGTCCCGCGCAACGCACTGAGTGATTGACGGTATTCACTTCCAGATCTCCGACGCGCAGAACAGAGTCACCATGGCCCTGGCCGCGCCGAATGATCGCCTTTGCCCGCGCGATCAGCTCGCCCAGATCGAAGGGCTTGCTCAGATAGTCGTCGGCGCCGGCATTCAGCAACTTCACCACCCATTCCTTCTCGTCCCGCGCAGTAAGCACCAAAACGGGAATGCGCTTGCCGTTGCGGCGCAGGCGCTCGAGCAATTGCAAGCCGTGTATGACCGGCAGCATCAGATCGAGGATGATTAGATCGTACGGGTTACCCTCGGCCATGAATAAGCCATCTTCCCCGTCATACGCAAGATCGACGGCGAATCCCGCCACCTCGCGAAGACTACGCGCCACATTCTGCGCAAGCCGCCGCTCATCTTCGACAACAAGCACTCTCATCGCGTTCCTGGCTGGCAAAGACGTTCGCAGAAGATTTATGCATCGACTTCAGAATTGCAAGGGCCAGCTTAAGCGAAGCTGAATTCGTTGGTCTCGAGGACAGCTATCTCGTTGAAGTTGAAGAAGAGTTTGTAGCTTGCCTGGGTGGACAATTCAGCGGCGTTTGAGGTTTTCGAGCTCTTCCAGGGTTCGCGGCCAGTCCGCTCCCAGAAGCCGCGACAGACTGCGATCGGCCAGGACTTTGCCGGCAGTTTGGCAGCGAGCGCAGTAGTTGGTCTCATTGTCGGCGTAGCGAATGCGCAGGATCTTCTCGCCACACCTGGGGCAAGGCTGGCCATAGCGCCCATGGGCAGCCATTCCTTCGCGGAATGCGGTTACCTTTTCGGGAAAGCCGGCTTTCGACTCAGCCTGCAGGCGATCGATCCAGAGCTGGAGCGTCTCGCGCGTTGCGGCAAACAGGCGGTTCCATTCGTCAGGTTTAAGTTTATGCGTGAGGGTTATGGGCGAGAGTTGCGCTGCGTGGAGGATCTCGTCTGAGTAGGCGTTGCCGATTCCGCTGAGCACGCGCGGATCTGTGAGTGCTCGCTTCAGAGTACGGTTCTCTGTTGTAAGGGCCGCGCGAAACGAATCGAGATCGGTGGCGAACACGTCGATGCCGCCAGGATCCATCGAGCGCAAAGCTTCCTCACCGGCAATGATGTGCAGCGACGCTCGCTTCCTCGATCCAGCTTCGGTGAGCAGCAGAGAGCCGCTGGGAAAATCGAACGCCGCGACACTCTGTCGGCCACCCAGCTTTGCCTCTGCCGGCCGCCAGTGCAGTCTGCCCGCAATCATCAGGTGGAGGACCAACCAGAGATCATCGTCTACTCCAATGGCAATGCGCTTCCCGATTCGGCGCAACTCGCGGACTGTGCGGCCTTCGACGCCCGCAATCGGAGGCTGCACAGTGCGGAGCACAAACGGACTCACGATGCGTACACGCTGGATCGGCTGGCCAACGATTCGGGATTCAAGCGCGTTGATGTAGGCAGCAATGTCCGGCAGTTCCGGCATGGGTAGCTATTATGGCCGCTTCGGGCTTGCCGCATCTCACTTACCAACGTGCACACGGCGGGGTGACGTCGGACAAAATGCGGGGAAACGCCGCAGAAAAGTCGGAGTAACCCCGTGGAAATCTCGGGGTAACCCCGGGATTGGGAAGAGCGCTCAGCCGTCAGCACTCAGCATTCAGCCTCTTACCATGTGTCAGAAAACAGAGGAGATCGCAGTACTTTCGCAATATGGCCTTTGGAAAGCGAGAATGGTCAGAGGCTGAGTGCTGATTGCTAAATGCTGAGTGCTTGCTTTGCACCAAAAAACAGCACTCCGAGCCTTGCGCCACCCAGCAGAGGCTGTGGTATAAAAGAACTCGACAATAACGGTTGGCAGTCAGCCGGGTCGAGCCTGAAGGTCACTAGAAAACAAATGGATCCGAAGGGCTCCCTGGAACATCTGATAGTAAGCCGATAAAAAGGCAAACTCCGGCGCCAAGGCTGGAGTGAATTCAGAGCAATTCCGCTGAGGCGGAGGACCCGGCTCTGAAGGGTTTTGCAAGTCGCAACGACCTCCGAAGAAAGATCTTTTAAGCAGCTTTCCCATATGCGTCTCGTCGTCTGCAGATGCAGGTGACGAGGACCTGCGAAGTCAACAATACGCGCGCGAAAACGACGCTGCCGGTTGACACATCGAGAATAGCTGCGGTAAGTTTGAAAGGTTCGTCTCTACGAGTCTTAACAGACTGTGAAGACGCACAAGTTTCGAGGACGACCGATGCTTCAGGGCGTCGGGAGTTCGACCGAAACGCACCGCTCAGGCGGATCGCGGATTTGGTCTTTGACAACAAGGTTGAACGTGCCAGTCGTGAGATGGTTTCGCTGCTCGTGAGAGCAGTGGGATCTGGAACGCTCGAGTTGCAAGTTCGAGCGATCTCACAATGTATTGTCATTCCGCCTTCGAGCGCGGGATGGCCGACTCCGTCCTTCTTCTACCCGTCGAGGGACGAGTCATCAGGTTTCAAACGAGAGTTTGATCCTGGCTCAGAATCAACGCTGGCGGCGTGCCTAACACATGCAAGTCGCACGAGAAAGTGGAGCAATCCATGAGTAAAGTGGCGTACGGGTGAGTAACACGTGACTAACCTACCTTCGAGTGGGGAATAACCTCGGGAAACCGGGGCTAATACCGCATAACATCTTTTGGCTGAGATGCCGATTGATCAAAGTAGTAATGCGCTTGAGGAGGGGGTCGCGGCTGATTAGCTAGTTGGCGGGGTAACGGCCCACCAAGGCTGAGATCGGTAGCCGGCCTGAGAGGGCGCACGGCCACACTGGAACTGAAACACGGTCCAGACTCCTACGGGAGGCAGCAGTGGGGAATTTTGCGCAATGGGGGGAACCCTGACGCAGCAACGCCGCGTGGAGGATGAAGTCCCTTGGGACGTAAACTCCTTTCGATCGGGACGATTATGACGGTACCGGAAGAAGAAGCACCGGCTAACTCTGTGCCAGCAGCCGCGGTAATACAGAGGGTGCGAGCGTTGTTCGGAATTATTGGGCGTAAAGGGCGCGTAGGCGGTGCGGTAAGTCACCTGTGAAATCTCCTGGCTCAACTGGGAGCTTGC
>DATLKS010000782.1:0-1674 GCA_035538255.1 Terriglobales bacterium | reverse complement strand
AGCTTCCGCCTTCAAGCGTAGTTTACGGGGCCCTGGAAGCAGCGGATTCCGATATCGACCAGATAATGCTAATCAGCTGATTCTGTCCGACTTTTAACTGGACAGCAGTGATCGCAAATCATGAGTGCGCTGGCAGTCACGCGATCAAAGTAATCGCAGACGTACGCACAGGATTTGAAGCCGTGGGCCGGCCGTACCTGTGGCTGGCGAATTGTTGTTTCGGTCATAATTCCTTGGGATTTCGCCGGCCTGCTACGATTCTGTGATGCGCGATCTGGTCGTTCTTTTCATCCACTTCATCGCTACCCTGGCCCGCTTACTCGGACCTGGCGGCGCCCGTTCCATAGTTGCGGAGTCGCTTCTCCTCAAGCACCAACTCCTGATCGTGAATCGCTCCAGGCACCGATCGCCGAATCTATCCGCGTCGGATCGCATCCTTGCCGGCTTGATGGCGCTCGTGGTGCGTCCTACACGTCTGCTCCGGTCCGCAATCGTACTGAAGCCCTCGACACTGCTAGGCCTTCACAAAGCCTTGAGCAAGCAAAAGTATCGCCTGCTGTTCTCAACGAATCGTCGTCGGAAGCCCGGCCCGAAAGGACCGAGTGCAGAACTCATCCGTGCGGTCGTCCAAATGAAGCAGCGTAATCCCAACTGGGGCTGTCCGCGAATCGCCCAGCAGATCGCCCTGGCGTTCCACATCCAAATCGACAAGGACGTGGTTCGAAGGATCCTCGCCCATCACCACTCGCCGGGACAGGACTCCGGTGGTCCCTCCTGGCTGACCTTCCTGGGCCACATGAAAGACAGCCTCTGGAGTATGGATCTGTTCCGGTGCGAGTCGGCCACGTTGCCGACCCACTGGGTCCTGGTCGTCATGGATCAATATACGCGTCGCATCCTTGGGTTCGGCGTCCATGCGGGCACGCTCGATGGTGTCGCGCTCTGTCGGATGTTTAACCGCGCTATTCGAGGGCATCGCTGGTTGCCGAAGTACCTCAGCTCCGACAACGATCCTCTTTATAAGTTCCACCAGTGGCAAGCCAATCTGCGGATTCTGGAGGTGACAGAAATCAAGTCCCTTCCCTACGTTCCCCTGTCCCATCCGTTCGTGGAGAGGCTCATCGGCACCCTGCGACGCGAGTATTTAGATCACATGTGGTTCTGGACGACTGTAGATCTCGAAAACAAACTGCTCGATTTCAGGACCTATTTCAACCACCATCGCACGCATATCTCACGGGAAGGGCGAACGCCGGATCCGCCCGCGCCGCAACCAGTCGCAAATCTCCGCTCGTTTCGATGGCAACCTCACTGTCGAGGCCTATATCAGACACCGCAGGCTGCCTGATTTGTCAAAGACTCGCGCTCGCTGCGATATTCGGTCAACCTCGACACAACTTCCAGGAAATCATTCGGAGTTTCTCCATCGCAGCATGCTTCGCGGCTCCCATCGTTTCACTGCCACGGGGTGCGTCCCGAAAGTGAGACTCAGCCCACTTTCGCAGCTTCGCAGCGCGATTACCGGTGAAATCGGGTTCCCACGTAACAATTCGCCAGACACAGGTTTTGATCCGCAGGGTTCTATTTTGTATTCGATCTCATTCTTCCCGCAGTGCTGATATTGGCTCCAAACGCGCCGCACGACGTGCGGGTAGGTAGCTGGCCACTAAGGCA
>DATLKS010000781.1:0-2418 GCA_035538255.1 Terriglobales bacterium | reverse complement strand
GATGAATATCAAGGACAGTCCATAGTCGAACGCAGTCTGCCCGGATTGCTTCAACAAGACCAGCATATCCGCGGTCTTCATACGGCGTTTCAATCGACGCCTGACGCGGACCGGCGGCGCGTTACATTTCAAGAATTGTTTAAGGCAGTCATTGCCAAGTGGGTGCAAGGCGAAATCGCTCCGGACGGGGTTGAGACCTGGCTGGAGTTTTGCTCCCGGGTGAACTCCGGCTTCTCAAAGTTCCTCTCCACTGGCCGTCGCGGAAAACGGGTGGCGATTTTCACGTCCGGTGGTCCCACCGCAATAGCCGTGCAGCGTGCTTTGCAACTCTCTGCAGAACGCACATTACAAGTGAGCTGGATGTCGCGGAACTCCTCCTGGAGTGAATTCCTATATGATGCGGACCGATTTACTCTCAGCAGTTTCAATTCGCATGGGCATATCGTAGATCCTGCCATGCTGACCTACCGTTAGGACGACTCTCTAATGAGCGACTTGCTGGACCATCCCGCAGCCATTCGATCCGGTGAAGAGCTGGACTTAGCCAAGCTCGAGCCCTACTTGCGCCTTCATTTTCCGAGCGAAACCGGCACACTCCGGGTCCGCCAATATCCCAGCGGCCATTCCAACCTGACGTACGCACTGAATCTCGGGGCCAGAGAGCTGGTTCTTCGCCGGCCGCCCTTCGGCAGCAAGGTCAAGTCGGCCCACGACATGGGGCGCGAATTTCGCGCGCTCTCGAAGCTCCACTCCGTCTACGCTCCGGCTCCCGAAGTACTTTTTTACTGCGACGACGATTCCATTCTCGGCGCGCCGTTCTATGTGATGGAGCCTATTCACGGGATTATTCTTCGCAGAAACCTGCCGCGCGAGTTGGATTTCCCCGCAAAGAAAGCGCGGCGGCTCAGCGAATCTTTTGTTGAAAATCTCGTTCGCCTGCACCACGTGGATTACGCAGCCGTGGGTCTATCGGATCTCGGCAGGCCAGAAGGGTATCTCGAGCGGCAGGTGCGCGGCTGGATTGAACGCTACCACGGCTCCAAGACTCACGAATATCGGGAAGTAGAGAAAATCTCCGTATGGATGCGCGACCACATGCCATCCACCAGCACTACTTCGCTGATTCACAATGACTACAAGTACGACAACGTGGTGCTTGATTCGAGCGACATCACAAAAATTGTGGGCGTTCTCGATTGGGAGATGTGCACCATCGGCGACTCACTCTCCGATCTCGGCACGGCCTTGGCCTATTGGGTGGATCCGGCGGATCCCGAGGAATTGCAGCAGAATCGCTGGGGTCCCACAACCACTCCAGGCAGCTTCACAAGGGAAGAATTGGTGCAGTACTACGCTTACCAGACGCAGAGCGACGTGTCAGAGATTGCGTTCTACCTAACGTTTGCGCGCTTCAAACTGGCCGTCATCGCACAGCAAATTTATTTTCGCTATCACCAGGGCCTGACGAGAGACGAACGCTTCGCCTGCATGCCAGAGAAAATCCAGTTTCTCCTGTCCTCCGCTTTACACGGTGCACAAACCGGCCGCGTTTAGTTAGCCTACTTTCCCTGACTTGGGCTCGGCTGCCCGGATCCGTGGTCATCCAAATAGCTCACGTGAAGTAGCGGACGATCCACTCCGCAACGCAAGCCGGTTTGTCCGACTGTTCGCATTCGACAGTTACCGCGTAGGTCGCTTCCACAGAATCGAGCAGCTCTTTCAATGCCTGCAGCGCAACCCGCGCGCGAATTCTGGATTCGGCGCGCACCGGGGCCGGGAAGCGCACACGATTCGACCCGTAGTTCACCGCCAGGCGCATGCCCCCTTGAATCTGCAACAACTCTTTCACCAGGTGGCTAATCAAGGACAGCGTAAGAAACCCATGGGCGATGGTCGTCCCGTAGGGCGATTCCTTACTCACCTTCGCACGGTCAATGTGAATCCATTGCCGGTCTTCGGTCGCTTCGGCAAACTGTTTGATCCGGTCCTGCGAAACGCGAAACCATTCTGTCACGCCAATTTCCCTGCCGACCCACTCGTTCAACGCTTGCGGATTCTTAAGAATCAAGGGCGGCATTACATCTCCCAAGCTAAGTCTGCTGACGCTACCGCGTATCTGTATTTATCACCAGTGGGCATCCTGGGGTGTCGGCACCCTCCTGCTTTTGGCCAGTTCCCATTTGGCGATTGATTCGATGTGCACTTCGTCCGGCCCGTCGGCCAACCGCAACGTCCGTGACATCGCCCACGCGCTCGCCAAAAACGTATCCTGGGAAACTCCCGCGCCTCCATGCGCTTGAATCGCCCGGTCCAGCACGCGCAAGGCCAGGTTGGGTGCCATCACTTTGATTATCGCAATCTCAGTCCGCGCCGCTTTGTTTCCCACCGTGTCCATCATGTAAGCGGCCTTCAGCGTCA
>DATLKS010000780.1:0-5007 GCA_035538255.1 Terriglobales bacterium | reverse complement strand
ATGAGAGTCTTCTGGGCTGCTTCGGTTGTGGTTGGCATGCTGACGCCCCCTAACTTAAAAAACTGGGCACGGGTTCCACGGATCCTTGGGCACGAATCTCATGGATCATCAATAGGCAAACCTTGCATTGTAGCTTGTTGCGCGGCGCTGTATGTAGCTGTATGTAATTGATCCGCAAACGGGAAAGACGAAGGCCAAGATCCCGGAACGGAACCGCTGCAAATACAGAGGGTAAATAAGCTGGCAGCGTAGAGTTCTAAGCTGCTGGGATTCAAAGCAGGAAAACGAGCCCCGACCTGTCATCCCGTCCTTCTGTTGGGCGAAGGATCCCCCGCGATGTTGAGGTCGCCATGCCACTTCCTGGTTCTTCTGCGAGAATCCTCGCCGGAGCGGAGAGCCTCTCGACTGCAATTTCGCGTGAAACATTCCGAGAGATCCTTTGCCCAACAGAAGGGCTTCAGGACGACCTGACATCAAGAAAGCCGTCTTTATCGACTTGCAGCCGATGCGGTCTTAATCTCCTCCGAAGTCACAGGCAGCGCGCCGAATTGCTTGAGGATTACCATCTTTGACTTGCCTTCGCGTCCGCCGGGTACATAAATGAGCTTGCGTTCGGGATCGAATGCCAGACTGTGCCCTCTCACGTCAGTCCTGATCTCGCTCTCGTACGCGAGCTGACGCCCATTCACCCTTATGGTTGTAACCGTGCCGTCGCTTGCCGCGCCGTAGAGAGCGCTGCCGGTTGAATCCAGCCAGAGGCGATCAGTTCCAGCGGCCGCGGGCACGCGGCTGAGTTCCGCGCCGGAATCGGCGTCCAGCGCGAGCACTGCGTAACGCACGGCGACAAATAGGGTTCTCGATGTAGGTTCCAGAATGATTCCAGTGGGCTCGGAAGCATTGAGCTTAATCGTCTTGAGTGGCTTGGCGTCAGCCTCCAGCGAAACCGGATAGGCGACCACCATGTTCTGATCTTCCACGGTGACAAAGACCGCGTTGCGAATCGGATCGTAGGCCATCAAATCGGGATCTCCGCCAATATCCACGATCTGCATTTCGCGGTTGATCTGCCGGCTTACCAGCGTCAAAGAGCGCGCGTATGGATTGGTAGCGATAATGTTCTTAGTGCCGGGAACGAGCAGCAGATTGGCGGGCGCGCGGCTGAGTTGAATGCGATCTTCGACATGCCAGTTGCCGCTGTTCACTACGTCGATCGAGTTGCTTCCCGCATCGGCGATGTAAACCCGTCCATCTGCATCGTCCACAGCGACGCCGCGCGCGCTGACAATTCCCGAAATCTGCGCGACAAAGCGTCGCTTGGCTGGATCGAAAATATCCACTGTGCTGGCCCCGTTATGGGCCATAACAAGAAATCCCTTCGCAAAGGCAAGGGTTTCGAATCCAGGACGTCCAGGAATGTCGAGGAGGGCGATTTCGCGCAGCTTCACTCCGAAGGCGGACACCGGGATTGAGAGCAGAAGGATTATGAAAGGCTTAAAAAGGCGCATCACCCGTCCAGGAGCAGGAGCTATATACGTCAACAGCTTGGGATGCATTCGAGAGCTGTTCTGCTGCCTTTACGGAGACTTGCACCTGGCATTGGTCTTCCAGCAGCAGTTCTGCATCTGACTGGCTATCGGCTAGGCTGATTCAGCCACCTGCCGCAAACACAATGGTTTTGCGGCCTTACAGGTAGCACAGTGATAGCCTAGTACGATCGGCAACTCACAAGTGGAAGATTTTCCCCAGGTGTTTGGTCCACTGCCGAGAGGCCCGATAGCTTACCTATGCCCGATAAAGTCTTGATCGTTGAAGACGAAGAAAACGCACGCACAGGCCTCGCCGAACTGGTTTCATCATGGGGATACCGGACGGAAACGGCGAAGGATGGTCTCGAGGCCATCGACAAAGTAATGACCTGGAGTCCTGGCATCGTAGTCACCGATTTGAAAATGCCACGCATGGACGGTCTCGAACTGCTGCAAAGGCTTGCCGACCAGCCTGAGCAAATGGCAGTCGTCGTTCTCACTGCACAAGGCTCCATCGACAGCGCCGTGGATGCCATGAAGATGGGCGCATACGACTACATCCAAAAGCCGGTCGATCCTACCCGTCTGCGCGCCATCCTGCAGAATGCCTCAAGGCAGAAGGATACAGAGCGCGAGCTGGAAGTAACGCGCAGACAATTGCGCGACGCCGGAGTGCTTGGCCGTCTGGTTGGTAAGTCGCGCAAGATGCAGGAGATCTTCGCGTTGGTGGAGCGCGTCGCGCCAAGCACGGCTTCGGTCTTGATTACCGGCGAGAGCGGCACTGGCAAAGAGATGGTCGCACGCACGCTTCACGATCTGAGTCCACGCAAGTCCAAGCCATTCGTCGCCATCAATTGCTCAGCCATTCCGGAAACACTGATCGAGAGCGAGATTTTCGGCCACGAAAAGGGAGCATTTACCGGTGCCCTAGAACGCCGCGCGGGGTGTTTCGAGCTGGCAGAAGAAGGCACGCTGCTGCTCGACGAGATCGGCGAGATGCCGATCGCGACTCAGGCTAAACTCCTGCGCGTGCTGGAAGACCGCAAGCTGCGCCGGCTCGGCAGCAAGACGGAGACCGAAGTCAACGTCCGCGTGCTCGCAGCCACCAACAAAGTTCCCGAAGAGGCCGTAGCTAACGGACAATTGCGCAACGACCTCTACTATCGCCTGAACGTCTTCAATATCCACATGCCGCCGCTGCGCGAGCACAAAGAAGATCTTCCCGACCTTACTGACGCGCTCATCAGCGATCTCAACGAGAAGCATGGACGCGAAATCGCCGGAGCGGATGACGAGGTAATGAGGGCGTTTCAGGCATACAGTTGGCCGGGCAATGTCCGCGAACTTAGAAACACTTTGGAACGCGCCGTCATTCTAGCGACGGGCAAACTGGTAGAGACGCGGCACCTGCCACCCGGATTCGGTACCGCTCAGGTCAAGGCAGCAGAGTTCGATCCGAATGCCATCCATCTGGGGGTAGGAACAACGGTGGAGGAGGCGGAAAAGCAATTGATTTTGCGCACGCTGGCCAGCACGAACAATAACAAGACGCGCGCCGCAGAGATTCTGGGCATCAGCCTGAAGACTCTGCACAATAAGTTGAAGGAGTACGGCTCGAACGGCAGCAGCATGGCCGACGCTGCCAACCAGTAGCCTCCGGCAGCACGCAGTCGTCCGGAAGCTGAGTGCATTCAATGCGACTCAAAACCAAGTTGGTGATCGCGATCACTTTGATGGTAGGAGCCATCGTGGTGACGCTCTCGACGATTTACGTCGCTCAGATAGTTCACCAAGTAGTTAACGATAGCCTGACCGATGCCGAGATGGCCGCCCGGCAGATCATTCACCTCTCCCGACTGGCCCTCGAGACGGACATCAACAGTACTCGAGTCGATCCTACGAATACTCAGCAGGTCAACCAGTGGGTGGAGGAGAGCCTGCAGATGGATCCGGGAGTGAACGGCGAAATCGAATCGCTGATCGGTTACTCCACCATCATCAGCGACGCGTGTGTCGTTGGTCCCGATGGCCGTGCCATTATCCACAGCGATGCCGAAATGGTCGGGAAGCTGATTCCCACCCGCCCCAACTTCACTGATCTGGCAGCGAAACGATTCTGGCATCAGCTTCAGTTGGTGTACGGTCCCATTCAGACCTATGTAGTGAAGATCTCACTGGACCGCGACGAGCGTCCCTTCGGCTCAGTGCAGGTAGGCGTCTCCACCGTATTTCTCAAGAACACTCTGCAGGACAACCTTCGGCGCGCTCTGATATTTTCTGCCATTGCCATTCTGGTTTCGCTGGTTCTGGCCGCAGGCTTGTCGAATCGAGCTTTGCGTCCGCTGGAAGCTATTTCACGACGTCTCGACCAGATGACCGCCGGAGAGATTACGGCGCCCGCCCCGCTGGAGCTGAACCGCAGTGATGAGTACGGCAAGGTGAGTTCCAAAATTGAACGCATCGGGCGGCAGATGCGGACAGTGAATGAGGTCTTCTCCGCGCTGCAGGAAAACGTCGATCAGATCATGGCTAACCTGCAGGATGGCCTGATGCTGTTTACGCAGGATCAGCGTGCGGTGCTGGTAAGCGCCTCCATCGAAACCTTTCTCGGCAAGCCGCGCGCGGAGATGCTTGGAAGCCACGCGGAACAGATCTTCTCGCGGCACACGCAGCTCGGCCGCGCAATTCTGCACGCGTTCGCAGCCCATGAGCCCATGCACATGATTGAGATCAACGGTGATCATGGCAGCGATGTACAGGTATCGCTCGACTTTATCGAAGAAGGCGGACAGGAACTCGGCGCTCTGCTCACCATGCGCGATAGCGAGTCGATGCGCAAAATTGAGGATGAAATTGAGGTCTCGCGTCGTTTGGCGAACATCGGCAAGCTCACTTCAGGCGTAGCGCACGAGGTAAAGAATCCGATCAACTCCATCGTGGTGCATCTGGAAATTCTGCGCAACAAGCTCAAGCAGCCCGATATCGACACGCAACGCCACATGGACGTAATCGCGAGCGAGATTCAAAGACTCGATCGTGTGGTCCAGACGCTGGTCGATTTCACTCGGCCGGTAGAGCTGAATCTGACCGAAGTCGATATGCGACACCTCGTGGCTCAGGTGGCATTTGTGGCCAAACCCGATTGCGAGCGGCACAACGTCCATTTGGAAAGCGACATCGGCGAAGAGCCGCTGCCGGCCAAAGTAGATGCCGATCTTTTCAAGCAGGCGCTGCTTAACATTGTGATCAATGGTGCCCAAGCCATGGAGAATGGCGGCGGCACACTGACGCTAAAGGCCAGTCGTAAGGATGATGATGCCCAAGTCGAGGTTCGGGACACTGGTCCCGGAATCCCTCCCGCGATTCGCGATAAAATCTTCAACCTTTACTTCACCACGAAAAAGAGCGGCAGCGGCATCGGCTTGGCCATGACGTATCGAATTATGCAATTGCATAATGGATCGATACACTTTGATACCCG
>DATLKS010000779.1:0-22413 GCA_035538255.1 Terriglobales bacterium | reverse complement strand
CCAATTCCCGCGCCGACGGCTGTGCCCTTGGCTGCCGTCGATCCTTTGGTTTCGGATTGAACCTCGCCTTCGGAGTTAACTGATCCATTGCCGCCTGACTGGTTCACGGAGAGCAGTGTTGCCGAAATGGGAATATTGGTTCCGTTCGGGAGCGCCACGCTCTCAAAGCGGAGGTTGAGCTTGCCGCGTCCGCGGACCGACGGCAGCGTCTTGCCTTCTTCCGATTCCGTTACCTGGCCATTGATGCGCGCTCCCGTGGGAATCACGATGCGATCGTTGTAGTCGCGCACCGGCTGCGTGACCGCTGCGGTAAAGTGCTGGCCTGGCGTTGACGTCTTAGTGGACAACGCAGTTTCCAGTATGGCGCTAATCTCGGTGCCTTCTGGCAGCTCATTGGCATGTACTGCCCCGAGTTCACGATGCGTGAGCTGAGGTCCGGATGCGGGTGGGTTGCCAGAAGCAACCGTCGCTGGCTGCTGATCGTAAATTGGCTGAGCTCCTGAGACGACGGTAGTGAAGGTGGCGATCGGCTGCGACGAAGGCTCGTCGAGCTGGAAGTAGTAACGCGTTCGCGGAGTCAGGTTCGTGAGGTGAATGCGATGCTCAGTCGCGTCCTTGAAATCGCCGCCTGTATAGAGAAGGTTATCGCGCTCGGTCCCGTAATAGAGCGTGTTGCTCGCCGGCACATTTGTCGTCCAGGAGATGACCGCCGTCGTGTCGTCGAGATATTGAATCGACGGTCCGCGCGTGACGGTGATGTTGCCGAAGTTCGCCGCCTGTTGCGTCTGGCCGGGTGTGGCAGTTGGTTTTGGCTGCAGGGAGCCCTTGAACGGCTGCTGATTGCGAATCGGATTGGCGCCCAGCGCGGTGGTTTGAAATCCGTTCATTCCATCGGCCGAGTTCACCGCAGCAGTGCCCTGGCCGGTGTCGATGCGGAAGTAGTACGTCGTGCTCGGCTGCAGGTTGCGGAGATTGATCTGGTGGTGCAGACTCAGCGACTTCGAATCTTCCGCGATCTGGTTCAGGTTACTCGCATCTTTGCCATAGAAGACGCGGCTGGGAAACGCCTGATCGGTTGTCCAGGTGATGACGGCGAACTGATCATCGGCATACTGAATGGTTGGACCCTGGGTGACGTTGACACGCGTCGGAGCTTGCGGCGCCTCAGTGTCGATCTGATTTGGATTTGCCTGCGCAACTGCGCCGACGCTAACCAGCAAAACCAAGGAAAACAAAAAACTCAACTGCTTAGAAACTGCAAACCTGATTGACAACTCTCTCCTCCTGGACTGAATACCAGAAATAAAGCTCTCTGTATTTTGACGCGGTGCTGACATCATCGTAATCCAGAGCACCACAGAAGGCACTCAGATAAAATCGTCTGCGCATGCCTGCAAAGACTGCCCCTGCAAGGAAGGCTCCCCCGAAGATTGCACCAAGCGGGGCTAAGCCCAGGAAATCTGCAGCAAAATTCACTCCAACTTCGCCTGAGCGTGTCAGCAAGATATTGGAGCGGCTCAAAGAGATGTATCCCAGCGCGAAATGCGCTCTACATCACTCGAACGCGTGGGAGCTTCTGGTGGCGACGATCCTTTCGGCGCAGTGCACGGATGTGCGCGTGAACATGGTCACGCCGGAGCTGTTCAAGAAATATCCGACGCCGAAGGATTTCGCCGCTCTGAAGCCGGAAGAACTCGAGCCGCAGATTCGCTCCACAGGATTTTTTCGCAACAAATCCAGATCGCTGGTAGGCGCTGCACAGAAGATCGTGAAGGACTTCGGCGCGAAAGTTCCCGACGAAATGGAGAAGCTGCTTACGGTGCCTGGGGCAGCGCGCAAGACTGCAAACGTCGTTCTTGGTTCCTGGTTTGGGAAAGCAGAAGGTGTGGTCGTGGATACTCACGTCCACCGCATCTCGCGACGTCTGGAACTCACGAACAGCGATGAAGCGGGAAAGATCGAGCAGGACCTGATGCGCGTGATCCCGCGTGACCAGTGGATCGACTTCTCGCATCGAGTGATCTGGCACGGACGAGCCCTCTGCATCGCACGCAAGCCGAAATGCGTTGACTGCAAGCTGGAAACGCTTTGCCATGCGGTCGATAAGACATGGTCAACAGTGGAGATTCATAAGAACGCGAAGCCGTGATTCACCAGGGAACCACGGAGAACACGGAAAAAGACATTGAACACTCCGGCTGGAAATAAGGGGACAGGAAGTCGTTTCACAGGAGGGCGGAGCTTTTTGGATCGGTATGCGGTGGTAGGGAATCGATAGCTACGTTGAGCAGTGGAAACTGCATCGGAAAGGCGCAGCGATATGAAATATCGGCTTCTTGGAAATAGCGGTTTGAGAGTCGCAGAGATATCACTGGGAACGATGACCTTCGGCGAGGACTGGGGCTGGGGTGCCGGAAAGGACGAGGCTCGAAAAATCTACGAAGAGTATCGCGCGGCAGGCGGAAATTTCATCGATACCGCTAATGTTTATACCAACGGAACGAGCGAAACATTTGTCGGCGAGTTTGCGCGCGATCACCGCCAGGAAGTAGTGCTGGCAACTAAGTACACTAACTCCGCTCCGGTTATGGATCCTAATGCGAGCGGCAATCATCGCAAGAACATGGTGCAGGCGATCGAAAACTCGTTGCGCCGCTTGAAAACCGATTACCTCGATCTCTACTGGATGCACATTTGGGATCAGATAACTCCGGTCGATGAAGTCATGCGTGCCTTCGACGACTTGGTCCGGCAGGGAAAGGTGCTGTATGTTGGCGTCTCGGACGCGCCCGCATGGTGGATTGCGCAAGCTAACACATTAGCCGAGCTGCGCGGGTGGACCAGATTTGTCGGTTTGCAAATTGAATATTCGCTGATCGAGCGCACCATCGAACGCGAGCTGGTTCCGATGGCGAAGGCGTTCAAGCTGGGGCTGGTCGCGTGGTCTCCGCTGGCAGGCGGACTGCTGAGCGGCAAGTATCACTCGAAAGGCGCCGCGGGAGAAGCAAGATTCTCAACGGAGATGATGAAACAGTTTATGGCCACGGGCGACCGCGCCGATCGGATCGTGGCGGCACTCGAAACGGTAAGTCAGCAGGTCGGCAGATCGATAGCTCAGGTGGCGCTCGCGTGGCTGCGCTATCGCGAGATTCCAGTGATACCCATTGTTGGAGCACGCAAGCTCGATCAGTTGCGGGACAATCTTGCCAGTCTCGATTTGGAACTTAATCCAGAGCAGGTGGCATTGCTCGATCAGGCGAGTGCCATTGATCTTGGGTTCCCGCATGAGTTCTATGAGCGGGAACTGGTGAAGTCGATGGTTTATGGCGGCATGCGTGACAAAATCCTGGCAGCATGAATGGAGAACCAGCTACTAGCGGCTGGCTGCTGGCTTCTGGCTAGCGCCGAGGCGGAAAGAGGCAAGCCGCTAATCGGCTCGGGATGATTAGTGTGGCGCGGTCATTTCTGCGAAAACGACTACGTGTCCGGCGGGATCTTTGACGCCGATCTCCTTGGCTCCGTAGAACGTCGTCCGTAGGGGCAGCACTACGTTGGCATTCTTCGTTGCTGCGATGAACGGCTCGAGTTTCTCAACTTCCATGTAGAGGAACGTTCGCCCTCCTTCAATCTCGGTTGCAATCGCGGGAGCATCCTTTCGCGCGCTGGCAAAGCTCTGGTACATAAGCTCCAGATCGTTCTTCTGCAGGATTACGAATCCCAGGCGGTCGCCGTCCGGCACTTCTGCCGTCTTTTGAAATCCAAAGCGTTCGGTCCAGAACTGTACGCAGGGCTCAACTTCATTGACGTACAGAACGGGCGTGATTTTCTTTAGGTTCATGTTCTTCATTCCTTCCTGTTTGGTTTGGGCGGCAGACAGCGAAGCCAGGCCCACGAGAACCACTACTAACTGCGCAGTTCTTTTCATGCTGAATCTCCGGTTGATTTCAGTCACTAGTCTAAATTAGACTACTGGAGACAATAAACGAGGATTCATGGTCACGTCAACTGCAATTTCGTCCCGGAGAGGAACGCGGAAGCTGCGGGATCTTATCTCTGTGGGTCCCGCTATGCTTCGCGATTTCGAGCTGCTGGGAATCCGCAGCGTCGCTCAGCTCGCTCGCTCCAATCCTTGCGAGATGTACCCGCGTTTGTGCGAGCTGGCCGGAAAGAGACAGGACATCTGCTGTCTCGATGTCTTTCAGGCAGCGGTGGCGCAGGCGCGCGATCCGCGGCTGCCGATGGAGAAGTGCGTCTGGTGGTATTGGAGTCAAAAGCGAAAGGGCAGACGTGCCGAAACCTAAACGAAAGCTGCCGCTCACTACCGCCGATCTGGTGCTGCTTAGCCTCTTGTCGGAGCGTCCCATGCATGGGTATGAGGCGAATCTCGAATTGGAACGCCGCGAGATTCGCAATTGGGCCGGTATCTCCAGACCTCAGGTGTACTACAGCTTGGAGAAGATACAGGGTTTGGGCTTTCTGCGCGCCACCTCAAGCAGGGAACCAGCCGCTGGTCCGGAGCGCACTGTATTCGCCGCGACCGCTGGCGGCCGCGCTGCCCTCGCCGATGCTCTAGAGCGCGAGGATTGGACGAGGCAACGCGAACGACCTCCTTTTCTTACCTGGATCGCTCTTTCATGGTTGGCACGGCGTGGAGTCTTCGAAACGCAGATTCGGCGCCGCAGAGGCTTTCTAGAGTCAGAGCTCGCGCGCGAAAAAGAGACTCTGCGCTCGGTATTGCGTGAAGTAGGACATCCGTGCCACGAGGCTGTCTGGATGCTGAAGCTCACAATCGAGCAGTTCAAAACGGAACTGGCATGGCTCGACAAACTGGAAGAGGAACTTCCTCATCGCGCTCCGGCTCGGAATGCGCAGCGAGGGTGAGCCGCCCCAATCTAGGCGCGGATTGCGTGCACTTCGAGATACTCGCCGAGGATATGTGTCGTTCCGTCCTTCGCCTGGTTGTGCTCGGTCCACATGAGTTCCAGGTCCTTGCCCAGCGCCTTCTGGCTAGCCGCGTCGAGGCGGGAGAAAGCGACTTTGGTTGGACCAAAGTAGGTTCGAAACAGTTGCACGACCTCCGCCGGGGGAAATGGATAGGAAAAATCACACTGCAGGCGTTTGAACTTGATTTCTTTTGCGAGACTTCCGAAGCGCTGGCGAACGGTGTTTTCATCTCCCCAGAGCGCCGGCGCAGGGATGCCCGGCGGCGGCGGGACGTGCTTCGCATTCACGGCGAACATTCGGCCGATGAAACCTGAAGGTGTCCAGTTCGCCATCGCAACTGTTCCGCCGGGACGACAGACGCGCATCAGCTCTTGCGCAACGCGTTCCGGACGCGGCGCAAACATCGCTCCAAAGACGCTGATCACAACATCAAATACCGAATCGGGAAAGGCTAGTTGCTCCGCGTCTCCCTCACGAAATTCGGCTGTGACTCCCGCTTGGAGCGCACGCTCGCGCGCCTGCTCGATCAGGTTCGGCGCGATGTCTACGCCAGTGACGCTCGCTCCCGCCTGGGCTGCGGGGATGGCAGTGTTGCCGGTTCCGCAGGCAACATCCAGTACCCGGGTACCCGGTGCGAGCTTGAGACGGGCAACAAATTCTTCTTCAGCGCGTTCGGCATAGCGGGCAATCACGCCGAAGTCGCCTGCCATCCAGGCTTCACGCATCTTCGCTTTCAACGTAGCAATATCAGGAGCGGCAGTTCCCATGCGCAACATCATACGCGTCCGAAGAGGAGTTCTTTCGCCCTCATATCTGGGCAGTTCGAGCCTATTCCGACCCTCCTGGCTCTCTAGATTTGTTTCGGAGGTACCACCCTGGGGAACCTTAACCCAGGTACTACGGCGGTTTGTTTGGGCCTGAAAGTTATTGAAAACGCGTGTCTTACCGTCTGTCATCGTCTGATGTTTCTGAGTGATTACGATCCACATCGGTGTTCTTTCGGATTAAGACTAGGTGCCCTGTTCGATACGAGTAGCGATGCCGGTTGCTTACCCTCCAAAAAGTTTTCTTGGAGGGCTCAATGCAATTCACTCGCACTCTTATCGCAAAGGTTGTGGCGATCGGTTTTATTTCCGCATTCATATCGATAATCTCCGGCTGTGGCGGCATGGCTACCAAGGCAGCTACTTCCACCAATGTCACCCCCGCAACTACGGGTACCACGACGGGATCGACGCCGTCGTCGAACCCAACGCCTACTCCGACTCCGACGCCGACACCAACTCCAAGCCCAACACCTACGCCGCAGGCGATCAATGGCATCCCGCACTCTTCGCACGTTGTACTCGTGATCGAAGAAAACCACACGTTCGCCGAGGTGTATCCCAACGGAATGCCGTGGCTGTCAGCGCAAGGCAAGAAGTACGGCTATGCCACGAACTATCATGCGAACTCGGCAGGTTCGGCGCTCGACTACTTGTGGCTATCTTCGGGTAGCTGTCACGCGCAAGATTGTGCGCCGCTGCCCGTGGGGACGCACGACTTCCACTGCACAGGTGATGGCTGCTTTGACCCGACCACCGGGAAACAAATTCCTGTCACCGATGACAACATCTTCCGTGAACTCGGACGGGCAGGACTGACCTGGAAGGTATATGCGCAAGGCTTACCCAGCACCGGATACATGGGCTACTTCTCCGGCGCGTATGTGGCGCGCCACAATCCTGCGGTGTGGTACTCCGATGTGCTCGATAGCGCAGCCCTGCAACAAAATATTGTTCCGTTCACACAATTCGCGGCGGACCTGGCTGCGAATAAACTACCTAATTACTCAGTCATCATTCCCGATCTGGACAACGATGCCCATGATGGCACAGTTGGCCAGGCCGATAGCTTTCTTGCCAACAATGTCGCGCCAGTTCTGAATACTCCGTATTTCCAGGCGGGAGGCGATGGGCTCATGTTCGTCACTTTCGACGAATGCGATGCAGCAGTCGGAGCGTGTCCAGAGCAGGTTTTTACCGCGGTGATTGGTCCGAAGGTGAAGCCCGGGACAGTCTCAACCAGTCTGTACAAACATGAGAGCACGCTGCGCACTATGCTCGATGCCCTTGGAGCGCCGGTATATCCAGGCGCTGCGAGCACGACATCAGACATGACGGACTTTTTCCAGCAATAGATTTCAGTAGACCGTAAACTCAAGGCCACGGATGTTCTCCGTGGCCTTTCGTGTTGTCGGCAGTCAATTCTGGAGACCGGATACCGAGATGGAACTGAGAGGATCGATTTCCATTCTGGCGTTGTACGACGTGTGTGATGAAATTCGCTTGAAGGAATTGCCTCCGCTGATTCAGGGAAAAGTGGTTATTCCGAGCTTAAAGCACACAGCGCCGGAGTACGTGCGTTTCGAGCGGCCGCCGCTAGTCGAATCGATTGAGCCGGTGCTGATACAAACAGGCGAGCGCTTTGAGGCTGCGCTGCAATATTACGATTACGGCGTAATTAGTCTCCTGTTCCGCTTTCCCTTCTCGGGAGATTGGCAGTTGCTGCGCGAGCTCGCCGCGCGCTGGGTGTCGAGCACAAGTTTCGATGAGTTGTCGCTGCGCATTGTAAGAGAAAAAGTTGAGTTGATTCGCTCGGCTCTCATTCGACCTTATGAGCAGTGGCTCAGCGAGGACTATTACGCCTTTCATGTGTTGCCCGAGTCCGGAGAGGCGGCGGACACAGTTGTCGCGCGCCATGGCCTCGAGATTACTCAGATCGTGCGCGGAGAGTCTGGAGCACTCTCGGACACCGAGCGCGCGGAAGTAATGCAGGCAGCCATGTCGTACTATCCGAGCGATCTAGTGGTCGTGGGATGGAATGCGGCGTTCATTCTTGACGCGGAACAAGGAGCCGATGCCTGCCTTCGCCTCTTCGAATACGCAAACTCCCAACTTCTGCAATTTCGCCACTACGATGAGCTACTGACTCGCGAGTTGCGCGACGTCTACCGGTTCCTGGAGCGCCGGGCGGGAGTCTTATCGGGATGGAGGATGAGGGCGGCAGCCGCGCGGCTGCGAACTATTCTGCTCGAGGTAAATGAACTCACCGAAAGAACCAACACGGCGCTCAAATTTGTTGGTGACATGTTCACCGCGCGCTTATACAAGATGTGCGTTGCCAAGATCGGTGTAAGCGAGTATCAAGCGCTGGTCGCCAACAAGCTCAGCACCGCGGAAAAGCTTTACGAGGTGATGATCAATCAATTCCAGCAAGCCCGAGGCTTTGTCTTGGAAGTAATGGTAGTGATCATCCTGATCATCGAATTGGCAGCCGTCTTTCGCGGAAAATAGCTGATTTCGAGTAACATACCGCGCATGATGAACTGTCTGCGATGCTGTATTGTCGCCTTCATGCTTACTGCAGCGTCCACTCTCGTGTGCTCACAGGAAATTCAACGACTCGATCCGGCGCTCGATCGAATCGTGCCGGCAAACGCGGCTCTGGAGCGCATCGCCACCGGCTTCAATAAGTGGACTGAAGGACCAGTCTGGACCCATGAAGGAAGCCTCCTGTTTGCCGAGATCCCTGCAAACAATATCGTTCAGTGGACTCCCGGCCAGAGTGCGCGTGTCTTCCTGCATCCCAGCGGATACGCAGGATCCGCGCCATTCGGCGGACCTGAGCCTGGCTCCAATGGCATGACGCTCGATCCCGATGGACGCGTTACAGTCGCGGGACACGGTAGGCGCAACGTGTGGCGGCTGGAAGGCGTAGATCCGAACGCGCAGATAACCGTCTTGGCTGATTCCTACAAAGGGAAGAGGCTCAATAGCCCTAATGACCTCGTCTATAAGTCCGATGGTTCGCTGTACTTCACTGATCCTCCTTATGGGCTGCCGACGCAGAGCGACAATGACCCAGCAAAGGAGCTGAAGGTTAATGGCGTTTACCGCATTCCGGGTGCGCGTCAGCAGAAGGCGGGCGCACCACCGGCACGCGAGAAGCTGCAGCTTGTGATCGGAGATCTCGAGCGGCCAAACGGCATCGCGTTTTCTCCCGACGAAAAGTTTCTGTATATAGCGGAATCGGGAAGGAAGGTGTGGCTGCGCTATCGCGTGCAGCCCGACGGATCGGTCACAGATGGAAAATTGTTCCTCGATCCATCTTCCGACACCGCTCCAGGCGGTCCCGATGGGATCCGCGTAGACAAGGAAGGCAATGTGTATGGTTCCGGGCCGGGCGGTGTCTGGATTATTTCTCCCGAGGGCAAACCTCTGGGGACCATTAAAGTTCCCGAAAGAGTAAGCAATGTCGCCTGGGGCGACAAAGATGGTAAGACGCTTTACATCACTGCCAGCACCAGCGTATTTCGCATCAAGCTGAATGCAGATGGAGTGAGGTACTGAGGCGAAGCTTAGGACTCAATGCTTCACTATCTTTCCACCGATTGAAAATTCGGTGGCTAAGGCTTCGTTAACCCAGCCCGCATAGGTACGCGGCTACGAATGAAATGCGCGTTGATGGCGCATGGTGCGGCCTTCCACCAGATGGCAGACCTCTTCGGCCAGGTTCTTAGCGTGATCTCCGGCGCGTTCAAGTGCTTGCGCCATGAGAAAGACCTCCAGACTCACCGCGATGTCGTGCGCTTTGCTGGTCACCTGGCGCGAGTAGATACGCGTGCGCAGCGCGTCCATCTCACCATCGAGACGATGAGCAGCGAGCGCCGGCTGCACATTGCGGGCAGCGTTGGCTTCGTGAACCAGCGTGAGCATGCGTTCCAGCGTCTTGCACATGTCATGGAGATCGGCGCGATCCTGCACTGATAGCTGGCTGCCATAAGCACGAGCGCGTCCCACAATAGTAAGGACGAGATCCCCAATGCGTTCCAAATCGAGAACGAACTTGAGGCAGGCGAGGAGTTCTTTGACGCGCTTCGGAGACGCCGCCGCAAGCTCGCCCGCGATGCGTTCATCGACGTAGCGGTCGATCTCGTCGAGCTCGGCTTCGCATTCCTTTACCGTGACAAAGGCAAGCGACGACGCATTGGCGAGTCCCTCAGCCACATTCATGACGGCATCGCGCGCGACCAGGCAAGCATGAGCGCCAAGGCGAAGCAGGTCCGGAGAGCGGCTGATATCGGGCGCGGTCGAGCTGTCGGCAAGGGAAGTGCGATTAGCGGCCTTCGAGGCAGCAGAGGAACGCCGCGAGGAACTCGAGGGGCGTCGCTTGGGTGAGGCCGGCATCGCTTTCGGTTCTACAACAGAATGATTACAGTTTTATGAACAGTCACGCTGTGGCCGCAGTGACGTTTCTTAGGCTGTAACGCTGGCTGTGTACTCGTCGTAGGTTCCCTTGAAATCCTCGATGTTTCCATGATCGAAGTGCCAGATCCGCGTGGCCACTTCCTCGATAACGTCGTGGTCATGCGTGACCAGGAACACCGTCCCTTCATAGCGTTGAAGTGCGATATTCAATGCATTAATGGATTCGAGGTCGAGGTGGTTGGTCGGTTCATCGAGCACCAGCACGTTGGGTTTCTCCAGCATCAGCTTGCAGAAAAGCAGGCGCGCGGCCTCGCCACCGGAGAGGGCCTCCACTGGCTTCAGGGCCTCGTCGCGCTGAAAGAGCATCTGTCCGAGCAGTCCACGCAGCTCTTCAGTTGAAGCCTTCGGATCGTATTGTCGCAGCCAATCCAGCGTGGTGAAGCCCGGCTGAATCGATTGCCGATGATCCTGCGCGAAGTATCCGATCTGAACTTCGTGTCCCCACTTGACCTCGCCGGAATCTATGCTCGATCCTTCGTCGCTGAGGGAAGGCGCGGCGCTGAGCAGACAGCGGACGAGGGTAGTCTTACCCGCTCCGTTGCGGCCCATGAGGGCAATCTTCTCTCCGCGATTGACCGCTGCTGTAAAGCCGCTAATCACTTGCTTATCGTCGTAGCTCTTGGAGAGCTTCTCGACCTCGAGCGCGTGCCGCCCAGAAGACCGATTCATGGAGAACTTGATGTAGGGCCGCTGGATATTGGATTTCGCCAATTCCGCCGTCTGCAGCCGCTCAACTTCTTTCTTGCGCGACATCACCTGACTGGAGCGCGTTCCGGCAGAGAACCGGGCGATGAATTGATTCAACTGCGCGATCTTCTTCTCGCGTTGCGCGTTGTCGGCTTCGATCTGAGTGCGAACCTGAGTCTTGGCCATCACCATGTCGTCGTATCCGCCGGTGTAGGTGATGATGGTCTCGTAATCGATATCCGCAATGTGCGTGCACACGCTGTTCAAGAAATGGCGGTCGTGGGAGATGACGATGAGTGCGCCTTCGTACCGAATCAGGAAATCCTGCAGCCAGTGAATGGAGTCGAGATCGAGGTGGTTCGTCGGCTCGTCGAGCAGAAGTGCCTGCGGATGCCCGAACAAAGCTTGAGCCAGAAGCACACGAACCTTCTGTCCGCCTTGCAGGTTGCTCATCTTTTGCTCGTGGAACTCTTCGGGAATGTCGAGGCCGTCGAGCAGAATGGCGGCGTCACTCTCTGCGGTGTAACCATCTTCTTCAGCAACGATGCCCTCGAGTTCACCCAGTCGCATGCCATCTTCGTCGCTGATCTCGGGCTTGGAAAAGATTCGCTCGCGTTCGTCGATCGCCTCCCATAACCGGCGATTGCCCATGACTACGGTGTCGATTACGCGGTAAGCGTCGAAGGCGAACTGGTCCTGGCGCAGGATGCCGAGCTTTCGCGGGCGCACCACCGTGCCTTTCTGCGAATCAAGTTCACCGGTCAGGATCTTCATGAATGTGGACTTTCCCGCGCCATTCGGACCGGTGAGGCCATAGCGCCGTCCCGCCGTGAAGGTGGTGGAGACATCGTCGAACAGTACTTTGGCGCCGTAGCGCATGCTTACGTTGGAAACCGAAATCATTTGTGCGTTTTTGCCTTATTCGGGAAGACTTGCTGAGGTAGGGCTCAAGAACGAGGTCAAAAGCAACTACTCTTATCAAGGATACCACGCGAAACTGAAATTTTCGGGGGATGAAGGAGCCAACAGTTGGCTCGCCGGGTTCATCGCTCAACGGGTGACGCTCTGAGTGCCGATAAAAAGCGTGCCCGGTCCGTAACTTTTTGCCTGTTTGCCGGGATTACCTCATTGAAGAACGGTTCCCCGAGGGAGATGCAGGTGAGGGCTCTTGAATATGAAACCGACGAACGGCTGCTGATCGAGGCGGCACAACGCAATCCGCTACGCTTCGCCGAGCTCTACGAGCAGAATTTCGATCGCGTTTATGCCTTCGTCTCATATCGGGTGCGCGATCGCGACGAAGCAGAGGATCTAACCGCGGAAGTCTTCCACCAGGCGCTTGCCGGCATTCAGCGATTCGAGTGGCGCGGCATTCCATTTGCGGCGTGGCTGCTGGGAATCGCGGCAAAGGTTCTTGCCGACCGATGGGGACGTCTGGGCAAACGGCAGGAAGTTCCGGCTGATGAGCTTGAATTGGCAGGAATCGACGCCGCCATCGAGCAGCGCGCGATGTTGTTCCAGCTCGTCGATGCTCTGCCGGCCGACCAGCGGCATGTGATCGTTCGCCGCTTCATAGATCAGCGAAGCGTGCGCGAGATCGCGCACGAGCTAGGCCGCAGCGAGGGAGCGGTCAAACAACTGCAATTCCGCGCGCTGCAGACTCTACGCGCTCGCATGAGGAGTAAATATGTCTAGTCCTGTACTTATCGAACAGCTTGACTGCGCGATCGGTGTCCTCTTGAGCGATCCTGACGCTGCGATTCCCAATGTGGACTCCACGGTAGCGGAGCTGCTCGGAGTCGCCGCGGAGCTGCGCACGCTTCCACGTCCTGACTTTCGCTCAGGGCTTAAGTTTGAACTGACGCAGCCTGGTGATGCGAGTTCTCTCAGCGCTGCGGGGCCGTACGTATTCCATGCCTCTGCCCGTCCTCTGACGAAACAGGATCGGTTCGGGACAGCGCAGGTGCTCCCCACGCTGTTTGGACAAGGATACGGCACGTATGCGGTTCGTCGATCCAATTTCGCACTTTCGCTCGCTGCTCACGGCGTCGCTTTGGCATTAATTTTGACTTCAGGATTCTGGGTAGCCCAGCATCGGAATTCGCAAGAGCTGAAGGTGATCTCACTTGATACAAACGAATATCTCCCTGCGGCGCCCAGGCCGGTAGCTGCTTCACATGGGGGTGGAGGCGGCGGCGACCGCGATAAAACAATGACGGCTGAAGGCCGCCTGCCAAAGCTTGCGACGCGTCAGATCACGCCGTCAGAGGTGGTGATCCGGAACGATCATCCGAAACTCACGGCAGAGTCGACAGTCGTGATGCCTCCGCAGGTGAAGCTGGCAAATAACAGCATGCCAAATCTAGGCGATCCCAAATCGAGCGTGATCGGACCGCCTTCAAATGGCAATGGCGCAGGAGGCGGCTACGGCAGCGGTGCAGGTGGTGGAGTCGGGAGTGGATTTGGGACAGGCGTAGGTCCCGGTATCGGCGGCGGCTATGGCGGCGGTATGTTCCGACCTGGAGTTGATGGAGTGAGCGCTCCCAGACTGATTTACAAACTCGAGCCGGAGTTCTCACCTGAGGCGCGGCAGGCGAAGCATCAGGGCACGGTCGTGCTGTCTCTCGTGGTTGGGGCGGACGGCAGGACGCGTGCCATTCATGTAGCTCGTTCACTTGGCATGGGGCTTGATGAGAAGGCAATCGAAGCAGTTCGCGGGTGGCGCTTCGAGCCCGCAATGAAAGATGGCAAACCCGTTGCAGTCGCCGTCAGCATCGAGGTAAGCTTCCGCCTCTTTTAATACTCTCTCATCGGAAGGGGAGTGCCGGAAAGTCCCATCCGGCGCTCCTTAGAGTTAAGAATGATAGCGAACAGAGTGCGGGAGAGTTGAGGACGAACAAACAGCGGAGAGCAAGCGCGCACGTGTCGTGATCCCGATGTTCCTAGGCGAGCATCGTCAACACTTTGGTCCCAAGAACTGGATTCGATCCTTCTGAATTCTGTACTCACTTTCTGTTTTCTGTAGTCTCCTGCCATTCCCGAAATTAAACCTCAGAAAATCAGCGACTTGCTTCTCTCATCGATTGGCGTGAGGTTTGCATGTGAAGCAGGCACTGATGTATTCCGGCTTTGCAAATTCATCCCGTGGGGACGCAAACTTCCCACGTTGAGGAGACGATAATGCGAGTGTTCTCCAAATTTTTGCGGTTCTCAGGATTGATGGTTGTGCTTCTTGGGACAAGCGGCTTGTTCGGGCAAACCTTGGCGACAGTACAAGGGCAGGTAACCGATCCAAGCGGAGCAGTGGTGCCTGGCGCGACCATAACTGTGACGAATACCGCAACGTCGGTGTCGCAAACCACGAAAACAGATTCGAGTGGGAACTATCGAGTGCCGGCTCTGCCAATCGGCACATATGACGTGGACGTTCAGGCATCAGGACTGGAACGCCAGCGCGCGCAGAGTCTCATCCTGGAAGTGGGTCGAACTACCGTTCAGAACTTTCAGCTGAAAGTTGCTCAGGCAAGCGAAGTAGTCACTGTTCAGAGCGAAATTCCGGTAGTGGAATCGACGACCATGACTGTCGGCGAAGTCATGGATCCGAAGAACGTGCAACAGATCCCGCTAAATGGCCGTCACTTCGTTGATCTTGGTTTTCTGATTCCGGGATCGGTGACTCCGCCAGCTAATGGATTTCTCGCCCAGCCGATCCGCGGGCAAGGTTCGCTTGCATTTAATACCGCGGGTCAGCGTGAAGATGCTGTGAACTTCCTCGTGAACGGCATCAACTTGGCCGATATGACAAATGGCCAGATCACGTTTCAGCCTGCGATAGCCACTCTCGACGAGTTCAAAGTCGATAATTCGACTTATAGCGCAGAAGAGGGACGCAACTCCGGCGCAGTCGTAAACATGGCGACTCGTTCCGGGACAAACACCTTTCACGGTGAGGCGTTCGACTTCATGCGCAACAATTATTTCGACGCCCGAAACTTTTTCAATAAGGTCGGAGCACCGCAGTCGCAATTCATTCGCAACGACTTCGGTGGCGATCTCGGTGGACCAATCATAAAGAACAAATTGTTCTTCTTTGGAGCATACGAAGGCCTGCGGCAGCGGCAGGGAATCTCCATCAATCAGACGGTTCTCAGCGCAAGTGATCGAGCAGCGGCCCTGGCCTCGCCAAGCGCGGCGGTGCGACAACTGGTTCCGTTGATTCCGCTGGCTAACGATCAGTCTGGCTCGAAGTTCATCGGCTCAGCATCGGCTCCAGTAACCCTCGACCAGTGGACCGGCGACATCAGCTACAACATGAGCGAGAAGGATCGCATACATGGTTATTATGCGCTGCAGAAAGATGTCCGCACTGAGCCGACAGACGCCGGTGTCGGTAGCACAGTTCCGGGATACGGCGATCAGCGTACCGCGCGACGGCAGCTATTTACGTTTGGCGAGAGTCACGTGTTCAGTCCGAGCATTGTGAACGAGGCGCGCCTGGGCTTCAATCGCATCCACATCATCTTCGATGCTGTTAATAAGAATGATCCAACGAAGTTCGGGATCAACGATACCCGCAGCGGACCGGTCGGCTTGCCGGAAATCCAACTCCAAGACTCGGGGCTGGATTTTGGCGGCGTCTCCGGATTTCCGCAAGGACGCGGCGATCTCACCAGTGTGGTCAGCGATACGCTGACTTACCTTCATGGCAGGCATACTTTTAAGTTTGGTGGTGAAGGACGGCAGGTGAACGACAACGGGACGTTCACCCACGATGTCGGTTTCGTTCAGTTTGCCAGTACTCAGGACTTCATCAACGGCAAAGTGTTGGTGTTCACGAACGGCGGAGACGTGACCCCGCATTTTGTCCAGCGTGCGCTTGATTTCTTCGCCATGGATAATCTGAAAGTCACCTCAGCTTTTACGCTTGAGCTTGGGCTGCGGTACGAATGGAACATGACTCCTTTTGAAAAGGACAACCGCTGGAGCGAGTTCCTGCCCGCCACCGCCACACTGGTGCAGGTCGGAACGCCGGCGCTGCCATTGCTCTACCAACAGAACAATAAGAACTTTGAGCCACGGTTAGGTTTCGCCTGGGATCTGTTTCATAATGGGAATACGGTATTGCGCTCTGGCTACGGCTGGGCAGTCGATCAGACGCTTCCCATAACTAATCCGAGTAGCAATCCACCTTTTGTGAACGCATTGCGCTTCGCCTCGAATGGAACTAAGTTCTCGAGCTTGTCGACGCTCAGCTCGGATGCGGCAGCCGCCGGCGCCTCCGTGAACACGGTGGATCAGAACTTAAAGAATGGCTACGTGCAGTCCTACAACCTGAATATCCAGCAAGAGATCACGCCTTCGACGGCAGTGATGATCGGATACTTCGGTTCAAAGGGAACGCATCTGCGGCAGAACATCAATCTGAATCAGCCGTTCTACACAGATGCTACTCAAAACCCGCCTGTGCAGTCGCGCCCATTTCTGGCCATTGCCGCCAACAGTCCGTTGGCTCCGAACACTCCGCTTGGCACGAGCTTAACTGACAGAGTCAGCAATGGCAATTCAAATTACAACGCATTGTGGGTGACTGCCACACACAAGCTCACTAGCGGCTTACAGTTTTCGGCGAACTACACTTGGTCAAAGTCGCTGGACTATGCGTCACAAACCGGCGCCGTACAGCCTGAGAACAGTCTGAACGTGCGTGGCGATTATGGCCCGTCCGACTTCGATGCGCGTCACCGCTTCGTCTTTGCTCCTCTCTACGAACTGCCATTCAAAGGAAACCGGCTGATCGGTGGCTGGCGCATAAGCGGTATTCTCAGCTTGCAATCGGGCAGTCCGATCACCGTAATCAATGGCGTTTCGTCGACAGCGTTGACTGGCGTTTCAACGAATCGGCCTGATGTGATCGGTCCGATAAACGTTGTCAATCAGATCATTATGTCCGGTCCGAACGCTGGGCAAATTATGTGGCTTGCCCCGACTTCGGTATGCGATCCGCGCCCGGGGGCGTGCGCTCCGGGGACTTCATTTGCGGTGCCTGTGGCAACGAACTCAAAAGGAGGGAGTGTCTTTCATTTTGGAAACCTGACACGCAATGCCGTGCCTGGTCCCGACTTCAAGAACCTGGATCTTTCGTTAGCCAAGGAAACGAGAATCACCGAGCGTCTTCGTCTCGAGCTTCGCGCCGAAGCTTTCGACGTTACGAATCACCCGAATTTCGGCTATGCCAATTCGACCCGGACCGCGGTAATTCCCCCCGCGCCCACTAAGCCCGCCTCGTTTGGCATCATTAACACCACTCGCTTTCCGAATGGGGATTCCGGCTCAGCACGGCAGCTCCAATTTGCGGCGAAAATGATCTTCTGAAAATGATCTTCTAAGGAAGCTCAGCAAAAAAAAAATAAAGGCCCGGTCGCACACTCTGCACCGGGCCATTTTTCTTTGAGAGCGCGAGTCTTATTTTGGAACTATTGGCTTCTTTTGGCTTTTGCGGTCATAGACGTATCCGCCGCCGGCCCCTGCGAGGGCGCCGATAGCTGCGCCCTTCTTTCCGGCGGCGAGACCACCGATCGCGGCACCGCCCAAAGCAGAGCCGCCCACAATCGCTGCGGATTTCTTCGTCGAACGTCGCTTTACTACGCGGCGTTTGGCCGCGGTCTCAAGATAGTAGTGACTGGGCGACGCAACTGGTTGTGCACTCTGCACGAGTCGCGCGCCGCCAAAATTTTGTGCTGGCAGGCCCATCGCCGTCAGCAACATGGTGGAAAGTAGCCATCTGGGCTGCTTCATAGAAGATCCTCCCCGAAACAAACAGCGGGCCCGCAGCTTCAGCGCCGGCCAGTGTTGTCGAATGCGTAATGTTGCTTAATTTGATGAAGCGCGAACTCCGGGAGTTGGAGACGAACGCGAGCAGCTGCTGGATACGAGCTGCTTTTCGCCGCTGGTTTCACAATTCCAGCTTCAGCAGATCTGAAATGCTTTCACGCTTGCGCACCAGCTTTGCTGATCGTCCTTTTACCAGCACCTCTGCTGCACGCGGACGCGTGTTGTAGTTGGAGCTGAGAGACATTCCGTATGCGCCCGCGTCTAGAATGGCCAGCAGCTCGCCTTCAGCAATTTCGGGCAGCTCGCGATCACGAGCGAAGAAGTCTCCTGTCTCGCACACCGGGCCAACGATATCGAAGATTCCGGTGCTCTCATTGGCCCCATGGACTACGGGTACGATCTCGTGGTGCGCTTTATAGAGCGCGGGGCGGAGAAGATCGTTCATGGCGGCATCGGTGACAATGAACCGCTTGGCGCCGTTCTGCTTAACGTAAATCACGCGTGTAAGCAAAGCGCCTGCTGGACCCACGAGCGTGCGCCCCGGTTCGAGCAAAAGGTGAATCTTCGAACCTTCCAAGCCGCGAAGTAGAGCTTGTGAATATTCCGAAAGCCGTGTAGCAAAATCGAACTCCGCTCCCGGGGAATACGAGATGCCGAGTCCCCCACCCGCATCGACATAGCGAATGTCGTGGCCTTCGCTTCGCAGTTGTCTCACGAGTTCGGCGACTCGCTGCATCGCTGCCATGAAAGGCTCAACGCTCAAAATCTGAGATCCGATGTGGACGCTCACACCGGCAACGTCAAGCCACTTCGAACGAGCTGCTTCGGCGTATAGCTCTCCGGCGCGCTGAATTGGGACACCGAACTTGTGCTCGCGTAAGCCTGTAGAGATATACGGGTGAGTTTCAGCGAACACGTCAGGATTGACGCGCAGTGCCATTCGGGCCCGCTTCTTCAGCGCGGCAGCGCGTTCGGCGAGCACTCCCAACTCGCTCTCGCTTTCTACGTTGAAAACCAGAATTCCCGATTTGAGCGCCAGGTCGATCTCGTCCGGCGTCTTTCCCACACCGGAGAAGACAACACGTCGGGCCGAAGCTTTGTCCGCGCGCAGCACTCGCTCCAGCTCGCCTCCAGACACCACATCGAAACCAGATCTCATTCTCGCCAGCAGTTTGAGGATGCTCAGATTCGAATTTGCTTTTACCGAATAGCAAATCGTGTGGGGAACGCGCCGGAAAGCGGCGTCAAACATCTTGAATCGGCCTTCGATGTGAGAAGCGGAATAAATGTACAGAGGCGTTCCGTACCTCTTCGCGAGGTCGGTCATCGGCAGCTCGTCACAAAGCAGTTCGCTTCTTTGAGTCTTGGAAAGCTCGCGGTATTGAAATGGGCGTGGTGGAAGTTTCAAATGGGAACAGTTCCGTTATTTCACTCGTACAGCCAAAACAGTCTCGTCGTCGAAGAGCGCACGCGTTTGCCGGTGCCCAGTCACAGTGTCGAAGATTGCGCGGACGATCTCCTTGGCGCTGAGGTGGCAGCTCTTCTGGATGACTTCCTCCAGACGCTTCCGTCCGAATTGCTCCCCCGAAGGGCTAAGGGCGTCGATAATTCCGTCACTCACCATTACGAAGAGATCTGCGGATCGCATATTGACTGCAACTTCGTCGTAGCTGGCCTCCTCGAAAAGACCTAGCGGAAGGCCAGCGCTTTCGATGCTCTCAATTTTTCCGGCGCGACAAACGATCGGGCGCGGGAGTCCTGAGTTAGCGACTGTCCTCACGCGACCTTCATCGTCCCATACGGCGTACGCCAAAGTCACGTATTGTGCCTCAATCCTTCGCTCATTGAGCGAAAGATTGATAGCATCAAGCATCTGCGCCGGAGACGGCTCCAGCGATGCGGTCGATCGCAGAAGGCCGCTCACCAGCGCAGCATACAGCGCCGCAGGTGCGCCCTTTCCGCTCACGTCACCTAAGACCAAGGCAACGCGTTCGCCGCTGTACTCGAGAAAGTCAAACATGTCTCCGCCGATGGTCAAGGCCGGTTCGAACTTTGCGGCAAGCTCTGCGTTCCTTAGCTGCGGCAAGACCTGTGGAAGCAGCCGAATCTGGATTTCGCGCGCCATGGCAAGATCACGCTCCAGCCGCTGCTCTTCGCGCGCGAGACGCTCGTACAAGCGGGCATTCTCGACGGCAATCGCAATCTGGCCTGCCAACGTGGTCAGGGTGCGCACGTGATCTTCGTTGTAGTAGTTGCGCCGCGTGTGCTCAAGATCGAGCACGCCGATCGCTCGCTCCTTATAAATCAGCGGGACGCACAGCTCCGAGCGGGTCTCAGGATTGAGCTGGATGTAACGGTTGTCCTTGCTCACATCCGGTGCCAGTACGGCCGTCTTCTCTTTGACGGCGTAACCGACGAGTCCGCGACCCACTGGAATGTCGTGCTTGAGATGAATGTTCTCCTGGTACCGCAGGGAAAATCGATGTACGAGCATCGACTGCTCCTCATCGAGGAGCAGGATGGAAAACATCTGGTACTCGATCACGCGCGTTAGCAGTTCGCCGATGCGCTTGAACAACTGATCGACATTCAAAATCGACGTAAGCTCGCGGCTGATTTCGTTGAGAACCGTTAATGTTTGCGCCTGGCGGGCGACACGCGTGTAAAGGCGCGCGTTCTCAATCGCGGTAGCGATGCGCGAAGCAACCAGCGTCAGGATCCGGCTGTGTTCATCTGTGAAATAGCATTCCGTGCCTGACTGAATGTCGATCACGCCGATCACTCGCTTCTTGGCAATCAGCGGGACAGCCAGTTCCGAACGGACCAGTGGATTGGCATTGATGTATCGCGGCTCCTTGCGTACGTCCTCAACCACGACCGCCCGGCGCTGCTCCACCGACATTCCTGTAATGCCCTGGCCAACTTTAATTTTCATGCGTTCGATTTCGGGCGTATGCCCAATTTGGAACCGCATGCGCAGCTCTTGCGTGCGCTCATTCAGAAGGAGGATGGCAAAAATCTCGTAGTCGATCACCTGGCGCACCAGCTCGGCAACCCGCGCCAGGAGTTTGTCCATCTCCAGCGTGCTGTTCAGGGTGTCAGCGACATCGATGAGAAAATTCTCAAGCTTTAGCGAGACGACCTCGGCGGCCGTTCCGTGTTCGGGAAGATGTTGGAGCGGCTGGGAGCTTGGGGAACCGTCCTCCTGACGCGCACCATGCTTGCCGTTGGCTGCTTCCAGTTCAGTAAGCGAGCGCGGAGACGGTGATTTAGCGCGTGTGCTGGCCATGACTTCGCATTCGATGATAGCAGCGACGCTGATGGCAGGTCGTCAGTTCTGCGGCGAACTGCGGATCCGCGTAGCTGAGCGGAAACAAGAAATGAGTCTGAGCAGAGAAAGAAATCTACAGGGAGAGCTTACGGGCTGCCTCGACGATTGCAATGCCGGAGCTCGTTCCAATTCGGTTCGCGCCGGCATCGATCATAGCCTGAGCATCTTCAAGGGTCCGAATGCCGCCTGAAGCTTTAACTCCGAGTTTATTGCCTACAACTCCGCGCATAAGAGAGATGTCGGCAGGGAGCGCTCCGGCGTGAGAAAAGCCGGTGCTGGATTTCACGAAGTCTGCTCCCACCGCAAGAGCCAACTGACAGGCAAGGATCTTCTCCTCTAATGACAGCAGCGCAGTCTCAATTGTGATCTTCAGAAGCGCGCCGTTTGCATGCACAACCTCGACCAGGCCCCGCATCTCGGCTTCGACACGAGTGCGGTCGCCCGACTTTAGCGCGCCAATGTTCATCACCATGTCGATCTCGCGCGCGCCCTGTCGGATGCCGTCGAGAGCTTCGTATCGCTTACTGGCGGCAGTGCTCGCGCCGAGAGGGAATCCGACGACAGTGCCGGTGGTTACAGCAGTACCAGTCAATACGTATGCGGCTAACGCGACATGAGTCGGATTCACCATCACGCAAGCCAAAGCGTTCTCAACAGCCTCTGCGCATAGTTGCTCGACTTGTGCGTTTGTGGCGTCTGCCTTGAGGAGTGTGTGATCAATGGCGGCGGCGAGGCGTTTCCAGTCTGCTTGCGCCAGAGACCTCGCAGTAGATGGCGCTTCAGAAATCTCGATAGCCATGACTAACTAATCTGATTTTAACTCACTCGTCGCCCAATGCACTGGGAGGAATGACGCAGATATCCGGTAAATTGCGATAGCGCTCTGCATAGTCGAGGCCATAGCCAACGACAAATTTGTTTGGGATGGTGAAGCCAATGTAATCGCCCTCAATCTTCTGAATTCGTCGCGCCGGTTTGTCGAGCAGAGCGGCAATTTTGAGGCTCTTCGGCTGATGCGCGTTGAGGACATTGCGGAGATAACTGAGAGTTAAGCCTGTATCGAGGATGTCCTCGACGAGAATGATGTTCTGACCTTCCACCGAATGGTCGACGTCCTTCAACAAACGGACTTCGCCGCTCTGCTGGTGTCCTTTGCCGTAGCTCGAGGTTGACAGGAAATCAAACGTTGCGTCCAGACTGATGCAACGCGCCAGGTCGGCGAGAAAGATGGTCGCTCCCTTGAGCACACCAATGAGCACAACTTTCTGTCCGGCAAAGTCACGCGAGATCTGCTCACCCATTTCCGCAACG
>DATLKS010000778.1:0-2437 GCA_035538255.1 Terriglobales bacterium | reverse complement strand
GGGCTGGGGAAGTCGGCGGAAATGCCATGCCGACAAATTGCGGGACAGAGTAGCTGAATTTGTATGGCGAATTCAAGAAAATCTGCCCTAGTCCACGCAATAATTTTGTGGCGGCCGAGCTTTCCTCTCCAAAATGGGAGGAGAGAGTCTTGGCTGAAGGCATTGATCAGACTCAAAATAGGAAGATGAGAGCTTCATCGACTGCCATCCCCCGGTACGCGAGCAGGATCGCTCGCTGCTGAATCTGATTGCGCGAACAAGGGAAAGCAGATTCCCTCGACGGCGGCGCCGTTGAGTAGATCATTCACCCTTTTCCGGGCGATGGAACAAATGAGAGTGTCACCGGATCTCTTTGGCGCCGACATTCTGTAACGAGACATTGGAACGTTCCGTACCAAAGCCCGTCTTGGCGCGGGAAAGTTACTCGCGGAAGATAAAGTTGGTACCTGCGTAACATTGCCCTTCCGCCATGCGCTGCTATGCTCCAACTGGATTCTTGTAGGACAGCATATGAAGCATCTGGCAGCGCTCATATTTGTGTGCGCGACGTGCATGGCCCAAGACGCCGTCTCGTTGCAGGGCTGCCCTCTGAAGCTCGCAGTCGCAGGCACAAACGTCCCTTTGCAAAACGGCGACCATATCGTCGTGTGGTTCGAAAACCGGAGCGGGAAGACTGTAGTGCGTGCGCAGTTCGAATTAGCAATGATCGACACCGCTGGCCAGCGCCATCCGGCCAGGCAGGAATACTCGACCGAATCTGCAATGAAGCCCGATCAGGCTGGGCTCATGATGGAACCGGCTTCGAATGAGGCGCGCCAGTTCAGTGCCTGGAGAAGCGTCCGCGGACTAGACGTGCGGCTTACGCAGGTAGTCTTTGCAGATGGTGCCCGCTGGCACTCCAGCGACAGTACCTCCTGCAAGCAAACCTTCCTGAACGCCAATTATCAGCATGACATGCGCGAGTGGAATGCCAGCCTGCGTGCCGAGTGGAACCGCCACCATCCAAATGATCCGATGCCCGGACCGGCGCTCGCTGCATGGCTGCTTCCGCATAGCGGGGGCTGGCAATGAAATATACACGCCGCTTTATGCGCAAGATGCTGCGGGTTCTAGGCGCCTATCTCCCAAAGCACGCAAGAATGCGAGCGTTGGGAAGCAAAGCATTCTAAGCCGTTGGGCTACCACGACGTTTGCAAAGACAAACCATTAAGGCGGAAACGTGCATGGCTCCGTGACTTTAGCTTTTGCCTTCCTGACTTCGTGTTCGCCCTTCGCTACTTCCCGCTGGTCTCATTCCAAAGAAACGCAAGCTCATCCGCAGTGTCATTGACTAACTGCTGAATCGAGACACCCGCGCTATGTCCCGCTTTGGTCTCGTAATGGAGCAGCACAGGGCGATCGCTCGCATCGTCAGCCTGCAATTCGGCCGTCATTTTGCGCGCGTGCAAAGGATCGACGCGCGTATCTGAGTCGCCAGTGTTGAGCATGATCGCGGGATACTTCGTTCCTGGCTTGACGTTCTGATACGGCGAGTACTTGATGAGGTATGCGTACTGCTCAGGATCGTCCGCCGATCCGTATTCCGAAGTCCACCAGCGTCCCACGAGAAACTTGTGAAAGCGCACCATGTCGAGCAGCGGATAACCAACCCAGACTGCACCAAACAAGTCCGGCCGCTGTGTAAGCGCAGCTCCCATCAGGAGTCCGCCATTCGAGCGGCCTCGAATCGCAAGATGCTCCGCAGACGTGTACTTGTTAGCAACTAAGTACTCGGCTGCGGCAAAGAAATCGTCAAAGACATTCTGCTTCTTCTCGAACATTCCTGCTTTGTGCCACGCTTCACCGTACTCCCCGCCGCCACGTAAGTTCGGCTGAACGTAGAAGCCACCCTGCTCCATCCACCAGGCGAACTCCGGGTCCCAGTGTGCCGTCATGGGAATCAAAAAACCGCCGTAGGCGAACATCAGGGTAGGTGCTTTTCGGTCGCGCTTTAAGCCTTTCTTCGACGAGATAAACATCGGAATGCGCGTGCCGTCTTTGGAGCTATAGAAAACCTGCTTCACTTCATATTGATCAGAGTTGAATGGCACCTTCGGTTTGGCAAAGACTTCACTCCTTCCGCTCGCCGCGTTGTAGTGATAAACAGCCGGAGGAATGTTGAACGATTCGAACGTATAGAAACCATGATTGGAGTCTTGGCGTCCGCGCACTTCTGACGCCGATCCCAAACCGGGATACGTGATAGTGCTGATCTGCTTTCCACCCAGACTGAAAATGCGCGTTTGAGTAACGACGTCGTGCAGCCCGGTTGCGAAGAGCTTACCCCCAACAATCGAAATGTTAGAGATAACGTCTTTGCTTTCCGGGATGATCGTCTGCCATTTGTCCGGCGCAGGATCAGCGATGCTCACCTTCACCACACGGTAGTTGTCAGCCT
>DATLKS010000777.1:0-2091 GCA_035538255.1 Terriglobales bacterium | reverse complement strand
ATCTATATACAACCCTGGACCAGAGCGAGCGCGCTGTCGCTGTCTGTCTAGAGTACCTTCGACACTTGGGAATCGAATGGTCACCGCATCCGACAGCAGAGCAAGCACGACGTGAGTACGAGCAGATCTGGTCAAAGCTCGGGGGTCGGGCGATTGAGGTCCTGAATGATCTGCCTTTGATGAACGACCCGGCATCGCTGGCGACAATCGATGTACTGACCGAAGCCATACCACCTGCTTTGTATACAGATCCGAACCTTCTTTCTTTGGTTATCTGCAAGGTAGTTAACCTCAGCCTTGAGTATGGCAACACCGACGGTTCGTGCTTCGCCTACGTATGGTTCGGAGTAATAGCCGGCCCGCATTTTGACAACTACAAGGCCGGATTTCGATTCGGGCGGCTTGGCTACGAACTCGTCGAGAAACGTGGTTTGAGGCGTTTTCAGGCCAGGACCTATGTGAGTTTTGGAAATCTCGTCATGCCCTGGACGAAACATGTCAAGACTAGCCGCGATCTGCTACGTCGGGAATTCGAGGCGGCCAAGAAGGTCGGTGATCTCATGTTTGCGGCGTACAGCCGGTTGGACCTGAACACGAACCTGCTCGCGGCGGGCGACCCGCTCGTTGAGGTGCAGCGCGAAACTGAGGAAGGCCTGGAGTTCACCAGAAACATGCGATTCGGTCTCGTCAGCGATCGCATCACCGCGCAGCTCGCACTGATCCGGACGCTTCGTGGCTTGACTCAGAAATTCGGTTGCTTTGACGATGAACAGTTTAATGAATTGCGATTCGAGGGCCGTTTGTCCGGAAACCCAGCTTTGGCCCTGACCGAATGCTCGTATTGGACTCGCAAGCTGCAGGCGCGCTTTTTTGCCGGAGAGTTTGGCGCAGCCGTCGATGCTTCCTTGAGCGCGCAAAGGCTGCTTTGGACATTTCCGTCCTGTTTTGAAACTGCGGAATATCACTTCTACGGCGCGCTCTCCCGAGCCGCTTCTTGCGATTCGGCGGCGCCCGGCGGACGACGGAAGCATTTCGAGGCTCTGACCGCGCATCAGGAACAACTGGAAGTGTGGGCAGAAAATTGCTCGGAGAATTTTGAAAATCGCGCCGCGCTCGTCGGCGCCGAGATCGCCCGCATCGAAGGACGCGAACTCGATGCCGAGCGCCTCTACGAAAAGGCCATCCGCTCGGCCCATGCTAACGGCTTTGCCCACAATGAGGCGCTCGCCAACGAGCTCGCCGCTCGATTCTATGCAGCACGAGGCTTCGAAAAGATCGCGACTGCATACTTGCGGGACGCCCGCTACGGATATCTTCGTTGGGGAGCCGACGGCAAGGTGCGTCAACTCGATGAGCTGTACCCTCACCTGCAGGTGGAAGAGCCGCCCTCTGGTTCAGCTGGCATGATCGGGGCGCCGGTTGAACATCTGGACCTGGCGACGGTACTCAAAGTGTCGCAAGCCGTATCGGGCGAGATCGTTCTCGAAAAGCTGGTCGACACGCTGATGCGCACTGCCATTGAACACGCAGGGGCTGAGCGTGGCTTGTTGATTCTCGCCCGGGAGGTCGAGCAGTGGATCGAGGCTGAAGCCACAACCAGCGGCGACGCAATCATTGTAAGTTCGCGAGAAGCAGTCGTCTCCGATGCTGCGCTGCCGGAATCGATTGTCCACTACGTCGTGCGGACCAGAGAGAGTGTGCTTCTGGATGATGCCTCAGCCCAGAACGCGTTTTCTTTCGATCCGTATGTTCGCCGGCACCATGCTCGCTCGATCCTGTGCATTCCGTTGATTAATCAGGCCAAATTGATCGGTCTGCTTTACCTCGAAAATAACTTGGCTCCTCACGTTTTCACTCCGGCGCGGCTTACGGTGCTGAAACTGCTAGCGTCCCAAGCTGCGATCTCGCTCGAGAATACGCGTCTTTATCGGGATCTCAAGGAACGCGAAGCGAGGATTCGGCGTCTGGTCGACGCCAACATTATGGGGGTCTTCATTTCGAATTTCGAAGGCGGGATTATTGAAGCCAATGAAGCGTTTCTCCAAATGTTGAACTGTAGTCGTGAAGATCTCATCTCGGGCCGCCTGAACT
>DATLKS010000776.1:0-3122 GCA_035538255.1 Terriglobales bacterium | reverse complement strand
GTTTTCCGACAGTGCGTGTGGCTGCGGGTTTCAGAGCGGAAACATCAACTTTGGCGCCTTGGCAGCCAACCATAACGCCAGCCATGACAAAGATGAGCGACAACAAAATTGCATAAAAGGTGTTCATAAAGACTCTCCTTAGAGTGAGTTGGGAAATGCCTCAATCGGTTCAGTTAGCTCCGGCGAAGTAGCCGGAGGTTCGTGGCGGCGCAGCTCGCGCTCCCGCAACCACAGGAAGATGATCGGCGTAATGATCAGCACGTGTGCAAGCGAACTGAGCATGCCGCCAAGAACAGGCGTCGCCAGCGGACGGATGACTTCGGAGCCGACGCGGGTGCTCCAGAAGATTGGCATCAGCCCGGCAACGACGGTCGAAACCGTCATCAGCTTGGGGCGAAGGCGTAGCAAGGCCCCTTCCATCACGGCTTCGCGCAGGTCAGCGCGAGTCAATGTCCCCCGTTCCCGCCTCTTCCGTTCGACGGCTTCTTCGAGGTAGATCACCATCACCACTGTCGTTTGCACGGCTGTTCCAAACAGCGCAATGAAGCCAACCCAGACAGCAACCGAGAAGTTGTAGTGAAGCAGCCAGAGGAGATAGAGGCCACCTGTAAGAGCAAATGGAACGGCCAGCAGGACGTGCGCCGCTTCAAGGAACGACTTATAGGTCAGATACAGGAGGATATAAATGACGCCGATGGCTATAGGTATGACGAGTTGCAGACGTTTCTTTGCCCGGACTTCGTTTTCAAACTGCCCGCTCCAGCTGTAGTAATAGCCGGGCGGCAGATGAACGCGAGCTTTGATGGCCTTGTCTGCGTCAGCGATTACGTTGCCTGCGTCTCGTCCGCGTGCATTGGGCAGAACCGAGACCTCAAGCAAGCCGTTTTCGCTGTTGATGGCTGCAGGACCGGAGACCTGCTTGATGTCGGCTACCTGACCAAGCGGAATCTGCGCTCCGTTGGCTCCTGTGACGAGCACATTCGCCAGCTCTCGTGGGTCTTTGCGAAACTCAGGAGCGTAGCGGACTCGCACCGGGAAGCGTTGCCGTCCTTCAATGGTCGTCGTCAGGTTGTTTTCGCCGATGGCGGTCTCAATGACGTTCTGTACCTCGCCAATATCTACGCCATAGCGAGCCGCTGCCTCCCGATTTGGCTTGATATCGAGATATAGTCCGCCAATGACCTGCTCCGGATAGATGTCGGTCGCGCCTCTCACTGTTCGCACAGCGTCAGCAATGTCACGAGCCGTACGTTCGAGGACCGTCAAGTCCGCGCCAAAGATCTTCACACCGATCTCGGACCGAATGCCGGTCGTGAGCATGTCGATACGGTTGATGATCGGCTGTGTCCAGATATTGGCTACGCCTGGCAGAGAAACGGCGCGGTCCATCTCGCTTTTGAGTTTGGGAAGCGTCATGCCGGGGCGCCATTGATCACGCGGCTTGAGGTGAACGATCGTCTCCGTCATGTTCAACCCGGCAGGATCCGTAGATGTATCAGCCCTGGCAATCTTCGCCGCAACAAAGGAGACCTCAGGGAAGCTCTCGAGCACCTTGTCTTGGCGCTTCGCATACTCGATGTTTTGCGGCAGCGAGATACTTGGGTCCGCGATGGGCATGAACATGATGTCGCCTTCGTTGAGCGGCGGCATAAACTCGCTGCCGATCCCTGCAGCGAGAACCATTGCGCCCCCAAAAAAGAGAACGGCAGTTCCGAGAGCGATAGGGCGATGATTCAGCGCCCACGACAGCGCCGGGCGATACAGGCGCTGGAGAAAACGCATGACCGGGTTATCGTCTTCTGAATGAAACTTGCCGCGTAACAGGAACACGCAAAGGACAGGTACTAAAGTCAATGCAATGACCGTTGCACTAACCATCGCAAAGGTCTTGGCGAACGCAAGTGGATGAAACAGCTTTCCTTCCTGCCCCGTGAGCGCGAACACCGGCACGAAGGCAAGAATGATGATCGCCATCGAGAAAAAGGTCGGCCGGCCAACCAGCTTCGTGGCCCGCAAAACCGTTTCTAAGACGCGGCCCCGATCATTCGTATCCACGCCTTCTAGGTGACGGAAGGCATTTTCCGTGACGACAATCCCGGAATCAACCAGTACACCGATGGCGATGGCGATACCCGCCAGCGACATCACGTTTGAGGTCAGATGCGCGTAGTGCATTAAGAGGAACGAGCACAGTACAGCCAGGGGCAGCGGCAGAGTGACCACCAGGATGCTGCGGAAGTGCATCAGGAAGATGACATGGGCGAGTGTGACAAGAATGATCTCTTCAATCAACGCATGGCGCAGGGTATCAACGGTAGCTTCTATCAGTTGTGAGCGGTCATAGAACGGCACGATGTGCACGCCGGGTGGCAGGCCAGGCTGGATCTCCTTGATCTTCTGCTTAACCCGGTCGATGACCTCTTTGGTGTTCTCGCCTTGTCGCGCTACTATCACACCGCCCACTGCTTCGGAGCTGTTCTTTACCAGTGCGGCGTCGCGGAATGCGTCTCCTAATTGCACGGTTCCCAGGTCTTTGACAAAGACCGCAGTGCCGTTGTGCGAGCCAACAACGATGTTGCGAATGTCATCGAGATTCTCGATCAGGCCTAGTCCTCGCACAATTGACCAAGAACCATTCTCAGAGATGACATTGCCGCCCACATTGGAATTGCTTGCCATTACTGCTCGCGTGACCACGCTGAGAGGAATGCCATACGAACGCAGGCGGTTGGGATCGACATCGATCTGGTACTGCTGTACTGTGCCGCCCACACTTGCAACTTCCGCTACTCCAGGCACTGAATTCAATTGATAGCGAACGTACCAATCCTGCAAAGAACGCAGGTCACGCAGGCTCTTTCCACCACCTTCAACCGTGTACCAAAAGACGTGGCCTACACCGGTCGCGTCTGGTCCCAGCGTGGGCACAACGCCTGACGGAAGCTCTTTAGTAACGAGATTCAGTCTTTCGAGGACACGTGTGCGAGCGAAGTAAAGATCGACATCATCGTTAAAGATGACGAAGATCATCGAGAAGCCAAATGCCGAGGATGAGCGCACGACCTTCACCCCCGGCAATCCCTGAAGATTGGTCGTAAGGGGATAGGTAATCTGGTCTTCTA
>DATLKS010000775.1:0-10802 GCA_035538255.1 Terriglobales bacterium | reverse complement strand
GCCATGTGCAGTAAAGCCGGCATCACATTCCCGGTTCTCTCAGATACTAAGTTAGAAGCTATCCGGCAATACGATCTGCTAATCGCGGAAAGGGGAGAGGACGGCCGCGAGATTGGCGGCCCGGGAGAGTTCCTAATCGATCCCAGCGGCACAGTGCGCTGGCGGAAGCTAACCGAGATCCATCCGCCGGAAATCGTCGCTGCCGCCAAAGTGCTGCAGTAGGATTGCGATCGTAACAGTTCAGTATTCCACAACTCGTAAGCGCATCTTATCGGCGCAGGTGCACCTGAATTCCGGCGCGGGCAACCAGGGGTGAGCCCAACGTGACAATCGGGGTGCGGGCCACCAGGTAATGCTGATTCAAAAGATTCTCGCCTGCCGCATAGACATCCATTAACGAATTGATCCGGCGCGAGACGAACGCATCCATTTTGAAATACGAGCCGAGACTCAGCGTGTTCTGATCGTCGTCGAAGACAGAACTGCTGCTGCGGCCTTGCACCGCAAGGCTCAGGAATCGCGGATTGCTGTAGCGGGCCTGAAAAGTGAACTCGTGGCGTGGGATTTCTGGCACGAGCAGTCCTACGAGGCGTTGGTCGGCAGCAAAAGAGGTAACCTGCGCATCGACGAATTGATACTGAGCGGCGAGGTTGATCCACTTCATCGCTGACCAGTCTGCCTGCGCCTCAAGCCCGCGAGCGCGTGTGCTGCCGAGGTTCTGGCGCTGGCGCGTGATCAGCGCCGCCGTCGCGCTCTGGGTCACATTCGAGATGGGCCGATGCACATCGGCCCAGAAGAAGCTCTGCGACATGTTGAGTCTGCCATTTAAAAGCTTTTCCGTCGGACCAAGTTCCCATCCGGTGAGCCTTTCCGCGCGGAGTTGCTGGTTCGCGAGTGTGAGAATGTTCCCTAAACGGAAAGACCGATAGAGTTCGTTCAAGGTTGGAGAGCGGAATGACCGATATGCGGAAACGCGAAGTGCCAGACGATCGTCGATCTGATAGTGCGTGCCCAGTCTGGGATTGAATGCAGTTTCCGATCGGTCTTGAAATGAGGTCACTGAACTTTGGCGCGACGGCAGCGTGGTAGTGCGGCTGAATCCCGAAATGGTCTGCCAATCGTCGAAGCGGAGCGCTCCCGTCACGAGCCAGCGATGCGTCAGACGGGCAATATCTTCCACGAACACGCCGGTGCTGCGGTCGAGCCCTCCTGCATTTATCAGGCTGGATGGCTGTGCGGCAGTGAAGACTTCATCATCGCTTTCGCCTGTGACGTGCGCGAAATCCAAGCCGCCGAGCAGCGTATGACGTCGGGCGACTGGACGGAGATATTGCGCGCTGAAGCCCCATTCCCTGGAAGGAACCTGCTGGGCGCGCGCCAACGTCTCGCTGTTGCGATTGGCCGCGACCGATGCGAATGTCTGGTGATAGTCTTCGGTACCGCCATAGCCGCGCACTTCCAGCAGATCGTCTGCCGCTCCCGACCAATCGAATCCCATTGCGGCTTGCCAGGCCCTTGTCCGATTCACTTCGATGATGGTGCCGTTGTGGCGGGAGTCGTCGTAACCTGATCCTCGGACGAAAAATCTGGAGCGCTGCGAGATCTGCCGCTGAAGCTGTAACTCGCCATTGCGGTGGAGCGAACTAGCGCTATTGTCCACCGCTCCACGCTGCGAGGGCTGAACAGGAATGTATCCGTTGGTACGGAAGCATTCGCCCGCGGCGGATGTCAGCCAATTTCCGAATGCGCGTCCCACGTAGCCCGAAGCATTCGGAGTCGTTTGATTTCCGTAAGAAATGTCGAGGTCAGCGTCTGTGGCTTCGGGCGTCTTGGTAAGGAGCTGAACGGCGCCGCTGAGCGCTTCGCCTCCATACAGATCGGAGGCTCCTCCGCGCAGCATCTCGACATTTTCTACAGCCGCACGTGGAATCTGGCTCCAGTTCATCCACCCGCCAAAAGGATCGGTGGCGGGCACACCGTCGAGCAGGACAACTGCGCGGCTCGCGCCGCTCGAACCCAGTCCGCGCAGCGAAACGCCTTGTGTGGTGGGATTGGACGTGCGGCTGCTATTACGCCGAAACAGATCGAATCCTGCGACCTGCCTTAGCACGTCATCGACAGCGAGCGCGCCGCTCGTACGAATTTCTTGAGCGTCAATCACCTGCACGCTCGCAGGAGTCTGTGACAGCGGCAGAGCGGTTCGCGACGCTGTGACCTGAACCTCGGTGCTCACAATTTCCGGCTGAAGAAGGATGAACAAAACGGCGTCTTCTTCTCCGGGGCCTACGGACCGGTGCGCCTGGGCAAATCCACTCGCTGAAATCATTAATTCTGCAGCGTTGCTGGAGACCGAAAATGAAAACGTCCCGTCATCTGCCGATCTTTCGGTCCTCTGCTGAGTCCCCTGCCTGATCGTGACGGTTGCTCCAGACACAGCTGCGTGAGAACTGTCTTGAACGGTGCCCCTGACGGTGCGTGTCGCACGCGACTGTGCCAGACAATCTGCAGCCGAAACCACGAGAACGAGGAGCACTGCAAGTTGCGTTCCGCGACCGAGGCAAATTGGACGGGTAGTCTTCACTTGGCTGCAACTAGGATGGCACATCCAGCAGCTCTGGATGCAAACCAGAACACCACCAGAGCACCAGCATAGTCGAGGTTCGTCAAAACTATTTCGGCTGGTATTCGCGGGAGATCAGCCCAATCGCCCCAACGCCGGCCAGCAGTGTAAATCCCTCCAGGACGACTGAGATCTGGTGAAGACGATCGAAGGCAGTTCGTCCCGCATCCTTCGGTGGAAGCGCTTCAATTGCACCACCAACGGCTTCGCGGATTCGGTGCATCTGAGGCATCACTCCGAATTGCGAGAGCGCAGTGCAGAGAAGCATTAGTCCAATGAGCGATTGCAGAGCCCGGACTGATCTAAGCTGCGTTAGAAGTGTGGCGGTCAGCAAAATGGTTCCACAGGCCAGACCGATATAGTGCAAGGCGCCGAGTGAGTGGTTCACGATGTTTCCCGCCATGGCTTGTGAAGGCACAAGCGAAAACACTGAAGGCGCAACCACAAACGAAAAAAAGATAATGCCGCCGATCCAGATGACTAATGAAAGAGCGATCAGAAAGCGGCCAAAGGAAGCCATGTTCACGACGGCACGGAAACGCTATCCACAATCTCACTTACGATTCGCTCAGCTTGTTCGGAAGCCGCGAGTGTCGAGCTGTAGCGGGCGTTCACGACCACACGGTGGGCAAAAACGGGAACGGCAAGGCGCTTGAAATCATGTGGAGTCGTGAAGCTCCTGCCCTCGACAAAGGCCAAGGCCTGCGCCGCGCGATATAGCATGAGCGAACCACGGGGTGAGACGCCGAGGGAAAGCTGCTCCGATTCGCGAGTCTTCTTCACGATTTCGAGCATGTAATTCATGAGCGACTCGTCCACTCGAATTCGCTTAACCTGCTCCTGCATTTCGAGCACTTCGCCGGCGGTGAGCACCGGTTGAACTTCGTCGAGGCGCGCCGCTCCGGCTTCCGCACGCAGGATCTGGCGTTCGCTTTCCGGAGCGGGGTAAGTCATGTGGACGCGAAGCAGGAAGCGGTCCAGTTGTGACTCCGGCAGCGGATACGTCCCGTGATGCTCTACCGGATTCTGCGTGGCAATAACGAGAAATGGACGCGGGACTTCGCGCGGCTGACCGTCCACCGTGACCTGGCCTTCGTTCATTACCTCAAGCAGTGCAGATTGTGTTTTAGGAGTTGTGCGGTTGATCTCATCGGCCAAGAGCACATTGGTAAATACGGGGCCGGGCTTGAATTCGAAGCGCTCGTCGGCTGCAGAGTAGATTGCCGTGCCCAGCAGGTCGCTAGGCAGCATGTCGCTGGTGAACTGGACGCGCTGGAAGATGCAGTCGAGCGCGCGGGCGAGCGCATGGCCCAAAGTGGTCTTGCCCACTCCGGGAACCCCTTCGATTAGCAGATGTCCACGGGCGAATACCGCTACTAGAGCGAAGCGAACGACCTCATCGCTGCCGCGGATAATGTTGCGCAGCGCTCTGTCGAGACGCTCCGCTCGTTCGTGGAGCGACGCCATTTCGGTTTGCAAGGCCTGATGAGCCATTCAGGGCAATTGTAATCGGTCTGCTCCGATTGCCTAGATTACGGTCGAGCGGGTATGTCGTCGACATCTAGTAGAGACGCAGCACGCTGCGTCTCCTTATGAACCCCGGACAGCCGGCCTATCCATGTCAGGTGATGCTCACTTCCTCGTACGTGCCATACACGTCGCGCAACGCGTTGGAGATTTCTCCGACCGTCGCGTAGGCACGTACTGCCTCGATGATGTAAGGCATGGTGTTGGCGTCGGACATCTTTCCGTCAGGCTTGATCTTGGGTTGTTGAGCAGCGGCGGTTTTCAAATCCTCAAGCCGCCGCTGAACTTCCTCATTAGAGCGTCGCTTCTTCAGAGCATTCAGCTTGCGAGTCTGATGTTCTGCTACCTGCTGATAATCGATGTAGAGAATCTCGGGTAGTTTTTCTTCAATTACGAACTCATTTGCGCCGACAATGATCTTCTCCTTCGCTTCGACAGCACGCTGATACTGATAGGCAGCTTCGGCAATTTCTTTTTGCGGATACCCTCGCTCGATAGCTTTTACCATGCCACCCATCGCGTCGAGCTTATCGAAGTAGTCGAAGGCGCCTTTCTCCATCTCCAGCGTGAGCTTCTCCACAAAATAAGACCCGCCGAGCGGATCGACGGTCTGCGCAACGCCGGATTCATAGGCAATAACTTGCTGAGTGCGGAGAGCGATCCGGGCGGCATCCTCGGTAGGAAGGGCGAGCGCTTCATCATAGCTGTCAGTATGCAGCGACTGAGTGCCACCCAACACTGCGGCAAGCGCCTGAATCGCGGTGCGTGCGATGTTGTTCAGCGGCTGCTGTGCCGTGAGCGACACGCCGGCTGTCTGAGTGTGGAAGCGCATTAGCCAGGTGCGGGCGTTTTTCGCGCCAAAGCGGTCCTTCATCAATCTGTACCAAATCTTGCGCGAGGCGCGAAATTTAGCTATTTCTTCAAAGAAATCATTGTGGGAATTGAAAAAGAAGCTGAGTCTTGGGCCAAACTCGTCGATGTTCAGCCCGCGACGGCGTGCCCATTCGACGTACTCCACGCCATCGTAGATAGTGAATGCCAGTTCCTGCAGCGCAGTCGACCCTGCCTCGCGGATGTGGTATCCGCTGATGGAGATGGTGTTGAATTTCGGCGTGAAGTGCGTCCCAAATTCGAACGTGTCGATCACCAGCCGCATGGAGGGAGCAGGGGGATAGATATATTCCTTCTGCGCGATGTATTCCTTGAGGATGTCGTTCTGAATGGTGCCTGAAACCTTCTTCCAGTTGGCTCCCTGCTTCTCCGCTACAACCAGATACATCGCCCACAAAACCGACGCAGGCGAGTTGATCGTCATTGAAACGGTGGTCTTCTCAAGATCGATGCCGTTGAAGAGGATTTCCATGTCTTCAAGAGAATCGATGGCCACGCCGCATTTGCCGACTTCACCTTCGCTCTCGGGAGCGTCAGAATCGAAGCCCATCAGCGTGGGGAGGTCGAAGGCCACAGAAAGCCCTCCACCACCATGGGCGAGCAGATACTTATAGCGTTGATTCGTTTCTTCCGGAGAAGCAAAGCCGGAGAACTGGCGCATGGTCCAGAGCTTGCCGCGGTAGCCGGATGCATGAATGCCCCGTGTGTAAGGAGCCTCGCCGGGATATCCGAGATACTTCTCCTCGCTCCAGTCCTCGGGAATATCGGCTTGCGTGTAGAGCCGCCGAATCGGCATGCCCGAAATGGTCGTGAAGCGCGCGTTGCCGTTTTCATCCAGGTTTACTCCGGAAGCCGTGCCGATCGGCTTCTCGGGAGCCTTCTCCAGCGCAGGAGCAAGAGTCGTCTCGGCCCATTCGATCTCAGAGGGCGAGGGATGCCGATCTTCGAATATCTCCTGTATAGGAGATTCAGCCACTGTCTTTTTCTTATCGGCAGTCATTTACCCCTCGCTCGGCAGTTCCCGTCCGGCTCTCGGCCAACCCTGAATCATAGAGTTGCGTTACAGCGATTTCCAGCAAATAGCTCAAGCTGTTCTCGCCATCATCTCATTTCATTGCGATTGACATGGAATTGAGAAGTCTTGTCTCTTTCCGGTTCACCACAGCCGGAAGACAGTCAGGATGCCCACAGCGATGAAGACCAGAACGAGAACCACGCCAACTATGAGCATGAGCATGGCGCGATGCTCCTGGCCCTCTTTGGGCAGTGAAATACCCATGAACGAGATAAACATCCAGAACAGGTTGCGGTGCGGATCTGGCCTTTGAGGCTGGTCAGCGGGTGGAATGGGGTTTGGACTGCCCATTGACCTCGACTATAGCAAGCCTGAAGTCTTCAGAAGGCGCCTACTCGTGTCGCTTTGCTTCCCCAGCATGAGTTCGATTTACCTAAAGTTGCGTGATTTGCTCCCGCAGGGTGCTCGCTTTCGATGTTTTCCACAGGTATCTCCAATCCTGCCAATCTGATACAACAGGCAGCAGCTCAGTCGCATCGAAGGTTTGGAGGGTACATCCATTACAGCACCAACGGCACCGCTAAAAAAGGAGAGGGAGACCTCGCAGCCTAAGCCGGCAACAAGGCGAGCTGCAGCTCCTGGATTTAACGAGGCCGAGGCCATTGAGCAGGCCAAGGGCGGCGACGCGTACGCGTTTGAGCAACTCTATGGCCTCCACAAGCGTCGAGTTTATTCTCTTTGCCTCAGAATGACTGGCAATACTGCAGAGGCTGAAGACCTTACGCAGGAGGCGTTTTTACAGCTTTATCGTAAGATAGGCACCTTCCGCGGCGAGTCGGCATTTTCGACCTGGCTACACCGGCTGTCGGTCAATGTCGTGCTGATGCACCTGCGCAAGAAGGGATTACCCGAAGTTTCATTGGAAGAGACGCTGGAGCCGCAGCAGGAAGATGGGCCGAAGAAGGACATCGGAGCTCGCGACAACGTGCTGGCAGGCTCGATTGATCGTGTAAATCTGGAGCGCGCCATTGAAAATCTGCCTCCAGGCTACCGCATCATATTTGTGCTGCATGACATCGAAGGATATGAGCACAATGAAATTGCGGAGATGATGGGATGCTCCATCGGAAACAGCAAGTCGCAGCTCCACAAAGCAAGAATGAAGCTGCGCGACCTGCTGAAGCTCAGCAAGGCAGAGAAGGCGGCGCGACGATGAGCGGGGGAGAGCGTAAGAAGATGACGTGCGCAGAGTTTCAAGAGGTTCTGCCTTACATATTCGAGAGTGGCGGCGATGCCAGCGAGATGGAGCACCTGAAAACTTGCCCTGTCTGTTCCGATCTAGTCAAGGATCTTCGCTACATTGCCGATCAAGCCAAGCTGTTACTGCCGCTTCGCGATCCCAGCCCCCAGGTGTGGGACAACATCCAGAGTTCCCTCGAACGCGAAGGGCTGATTCGGCCGCAAGCCAAGGCGCAAAGCGCTGGAAAAAAAAAAATAGCTGAAGCCGGAAGTAGGGAACAGGTTACAGGGAACCGGATCACAAAATAGGCAGTCGAGACTAAGATATTCTCGCATTAGTTCGCGGTCGCCCTTGGATCGTAGTAATTCTTCTCTCCCACCTCGCTCTTACCGCGATCGATCCCATGAATCTGCCCTTCCCTTACTAAAGTGCACCTTCGCAGGTACCTCCCACGGTGCGGCTTCTCCGCTGCTGGAGCGGAGTTTCGATGCTAGAATCCGAATCGAGAAGCAGTGAATGTCTGTGTTTTCCAGCGCGTAGCGAGCGAACGTGAGTGGGGCGCGTCCGCGCGGCGGACGGAACCCTGACATGACAGGCGAGTCTGAGCTTGTCGTGCTGGTCGGCTTCATGGGGGCGGGCAAAACGACGGTGGGGAGAGAGCTGGCGAAGGTCCTGAACTGGTCCTTTTACGACCTCGACGCTCTCATAGAGGGCCGCACAGGCCGCACCGTTCCGGCACTGTTCGCTGAGCAAGGCGAAGCTGCCTATCGCAAGCTGGAAGTGCAGGAATTACGCGAACTGTTCCAAATGCTCGAAGACAAGCCGGCCGTCATCGCTCTGGGTGGCGGTGCCTTCGTGCAGGAACCGATCCGGCAAATCATCCGCGACCATTCCGCCTCCGTGGTGTATTTGGACGTGGGCCTGGAAGAGGCATTGCACCGCTGCGCGTCTGCCCCAGGCTATCGTCCTACTTTGCTGCGAGACCGCGATCAGGTGACGCTACTCTATGAACAACGCCTGCCTTACTATCGCACCGCCGACCTGGAGGTGCGAACGGATGGCAAGACGCCACTGGGAGTTGCGCAGGAGATCGCCGCTACGTGGCACTTGAATCCCAGAGACCAGGAGGTCGAATGAAACTTCGCTTTGCCGCTTCCCTCGCGATTCTAACGGCGTGCTGCGCTTTTGCCGCAAAGGTTCCAAGCGCGCAAGTGGTGGATTCAGGTAGTTTCGGCGTGTACATAAACGGCTCACGCGTCGCGACTGAGACCTTCAAGGTCGAGCAGCACGGTGTTGCCAGCATCGCCAAATCGGAGCTCAAAGCGCAGGACGGGGCGACCCAGCGTTCCGAGATGGAACTGACGTCGCAAGGCGAGATTGTCCGCTACGGATGGGAACAGCTTCAGCCGAAAAGGGAACAGGTCACCGTAGTTCCCAAAGACGAATTCCTGAGTGAGACGATCAATGCCGGTCCGAATCAGAAGACTTTCAACGTCCCGCACCTGATGCCTCATTCGACTCCAATCATGGACAATAACTTTTTTCTGCATCGCGAGATCCTTATGTGGAGATATCTCGCATCGGGCTGCACATCCAAGCCGGAGGGCTTGACCTGCAGCTCAGCTCCTCAGCAGTTCGGCGTTCTTGTTCCGACTCAGCACCTCGCCGAGAAGGTGACTATCGACTTCAAGGACAGAGAGAAGATTTCCGTGAGGGGCAAAGAAATCGAGTGCAATGCGTTCCGCATGCACACCGAAGACAGCGATTGGCTTATTTTTCTGGATGATCAGGAAAAGCTCGTTCGCATTGTTGGTTCCGCGGCTGGCCTGGAAGTCACCCGAGATTAATGCCGGAAATGATAGAGGCGGTCAGAGGGGTCATTCTCTGAATGCTTTCTTGCAACAATTCACCTACTGCTAACATTGGCTCATGGCTACTGCCCCTAAGGCGGTGCGAGATACCAGAAAGGACCGGAGTCGCGCGGCAAAAACCCGAAGTGTAAAGAAAAAACCTGGACCAACCGAGCTGGTGATCATTACTGGCATGAGCGGATCAGGCAAAGGATCAGTCCTGAAAGCCTTTGAAGACTTGGGTTACTACTGCGTTGATAATCTTCCTCTGGAACTCATTCCACGCTTCGCGGACTTGGCCCGGCAGTCGCCGGAGATCGAGCGTACCGCCTTGGTCGTCGATATCCGCGAAGGCCAAACACTGACTCGCCTGCCGCAAATTCTCAAGCAGGTAAAAAGGACCATCAACACCCAAGTGGTGTTTCTGGAAGCGTCCGACGAGTCGCTAGTGCGCCGCTTCAGTGAGACGCGCAGGCCGCATCCGCTGGGGAAAAGCTCTTCCGTATCCAGCGCAATCACTACCGAGCGCAAGCAGCTAGATTTTGTACGCAATCTTGCCGATGTGATCATTGATACCTCAAAATTCAACGTTCATGAGTTGCGAGCACACATCCTTGATAAATTCCAGGACGGCAACACGAGCCAGAGCATTTTGGTGTCATGCGTCAGCTTTGGTTTCAAGAACGGTGTGCCGAGCGACGCTGACCTTGTCTTCGATGTCCGCTTTTTGCCAAATCCCCATTTCGTGCCGGAATTTCGACCTCTGACCGGCAAACATCCTAAAGTCGCCGCCTACATCCGGCAGTTTCCCCAGACCCAGGAGTTTATCGATCGCATTTCCGAGCTGCTCGTGTACCTGATGCCCCATTACATTCGGGAGGGCAAGAGCTATCTGACGATCGCTTTCGGATGCACCGGCGGGCAGCATCGTTCGGTAATGATCGCCGAAGATGTCGCCAAGCGCCTGAGTAAGGCCGGGTATCACGTGAAAGCACAACATCGGGACAGTCCGTGATGAAACACAGCCTCACGGCTGAGATAGGAAGATAGGGAGAAGCAGCTGAATCGAATACCGGGGTCACAGAGGTGGGTTGATTGCTCACGGAACTTCGCCAGAGGTTCAGGTGTTGAAGCGGTTTTTGGGAATCGAGGCCATTCTCCCCATTTTGTCCGTGTTCTCCGCGGCTCCGTGGTAAATACACCGTAAACTGCTAACTAATTTTGAACTCGACCTCTCAACCCGGTCCCCATCCGCATCGCCTGCTTCGATTGCTGCATTATGTCCGTCCGTATTCTCTGGCTGTGCTCGGATCGGTGATTCTGCTGGCAGCCACCGGCCTACTGGATGCCTTTCGTGTTGTTCTGATCAAGCCGATCTTCGATGGCGTCCTCAAGCCCGAAATGATGTCGCGCGAATTGTTGTTGTTCAGAATCCCGCGCTACGGACCGGTTTATCTTCATCAATTTCTTCCCAATTATTTCCATAATGCTTGGACGATGGTCGCGGTTGCTCTCGTAGGCGCAACGTTTCTTAAAGGCATTTGTGACTACGTCGGAACTTATCTGGTGAGCTATGCCGGGTTTGGCATGATCACCGACCTCCGCAACGAGCTGTTTCAGTCAATCCTCCGCCGCTCGCTTGGTTTTTTTCAGCGACAC
>DATLKS010000774.1:0-2077 GCA_035538255.1 Terriglobales bacterium | reverse complement strand
TAGCGGATTTTGGTGACCATATCCAGATCGACTTTTTCCTGATATTGGCAGAACGAGGGAAACGACAAAACACAAATGTAGAGAAGACACTGTGTCGCAACTTTCAAGTTGTGACCTCCAATGAGATTCAGATGTATGTGGTTCGCGTCTGCCTGTGGACGCTTACTCGCGCATTCGATTGAATGCAGCGAAGAATAGTAACAGGTGCGAACGGAGCCTTCTGGCAATGGCTGATAGAATTTGCCTGATGGCTCAGACCGCACATACGGAGACGCGACCGGCCGCAGACGTGGTGCGCACAGCGAAGGTCGCGCAGGCGCCCAATGGCGTCTGTTACGCCATGATTGGTGAGAACACTATCTCTCGCGACGATCTCGAGCGGGCCATTGGGGCCGTGCCTCCGGCGATTGCTGCTGCTCTTCAGCGTAAAGCCTATTATTTCGTGCCGCTCACAGTTGGCGACGGCGAGGACACCCGAATTGCCGAGAGCTATGACGCCGAACTCGGCGACCGCGCCGTATGCCATCGCAATTTCAATGTCGGCAGCTCGCAGTGCGTCTTCATCTCAACCCGCGTGATGGAAGATAAGTTCTCCGTCGCTTTCGAGTTCTTTATCAACGTCGGCCACGCGTTCGTTGAAAAGGCTGGGGTATCAGAGGATTTTGCCGCCATCGTGTGGAAGCAGGCGGAAAGCAACATACGCGGCGAAAGCAGCATGGATGCCTTCGAGTTGCGCAAGCTGGCCACGGGCCAGTCTGGCGATCGTGAAAAAGCGCGGAACGAATACCTGAATTCGACCTTCGCCGACGCAATCGCCGTCTATCTGCTTTCGTTGGCAGTGGACGTTGACTACTACGATCTCCGGGAGCGCGATTATCCGCTGCTGGCTCCAGGCGCACTCGCTGAGCGCTTGCGCAAATGCGCCGAACTGTTTCCTCCCAATCCGGGATACGAGTTCGCAATTCACTACCGACGGCGATGAATCATAACTTCGTCGGCAGGTGTCTATTCGCATAGATATGACCATCTTTCAGGCGAAGGAGTACGACCCGCAAATCGATCAGCGCAAGCGCATATACGCAATTGCCGGGCTGGTGCTGATCATCATCGCGGGATTTCTGATCTATCACTTTTGGGATTGGCGCGAGGAACACACCGTCAACAAATTCCTGACCGCGATTGAGCACAAGGATTTTGAGAAAGCTTACGCAATCTGGAATGCTGATCCAAATTGGAAGCAACATCCGCAGAAGTACTCCGGATATAACTTTGGCACATTCGAACTGGACTGGGGGCCAACCGGCGAGTATGGCGAGATTCGCTCGCATCATATCCGCGAGGCGATGACGCCAAAGAACTCCAGCGGCGTCGTGGTGGTGACGATGATTAATGACCGCAGAGAGCCTCTGGCGCTATGGGTTGAAAAGAAAGACTACAGCATCACATTCCTGCCCCCGACGCTCAATATAAGAATTGAGCCCTGAGCAGGCGAGCCGCGCATCAGCTTGCTGCTAAGCTCCCTGCGAGGGATGCTAATGTCTTTTGCAGCGACTCTTCATTCTCCACGTTCAATCCTGTTCTTGATCGATCGATCTGACGCAGGAGGCCGGTCAGCACTTTACCTGGTCCGACCTCCACGAGGGTTTGCACTCCCGCCGCGACCAGTGCCTGAATGGAACGTACCCACTGCACTGCGGCTGTAACCTGTCGAATGAGAGCGTCGCGAGCGTCTTCCGGATCCCGAACTGATGTGGCATCGACATTCGTTATCACTGGCGCGTTAGGAGCAGAAAACTTGAGCGTACCTAGGTCTGCCGCGAGCTTGTCCTGCGCCGGCTGCATCAGCGAACAATGGAACGGAGCGCTCACCGGCAGCATGACTGTCTGTTTCGCACCCTTCTCTTTTGCAAGCTCTGCCGCACGTTCTACAGCGGCTTTGCTACCCGAGATCACGACCTGATCGGGAGAGTTTATGTTGGCCGGGGACACCGTTCCCCGCGTCTCCTGAGCGGCCTGGCGGCAGGCCTCTTCCAGAGGCTCAAGTGCGAGGGCCAGTACCGCCGCCATCGCACCCATT
>DATLKS010000773.1:0-10084 GCA_035538255.1 Terriglobales bacterium | reverse complement strand
TGCACAGCAAGCGAGTTTCCGCAGTTTCGTAACAGCAGAATAGTTATTGCCCAATGAGTAAACTCAATGAGCGTGCACGATAAATATCTAGTAAATCGCTGGGCTGTATTTTGACGTAAACGCCCCACACAGGCCACGACTCAACAGCTCGCAGCAAAGGCTGTGGATTGATTGGTGTCCAAAGGCCGATTACAAAAGCATTGCATTCCCAATAGGGAGCACACTGAGAGCGCCAAAGGTGCGTTATTTCTTAACCACACCCGTTCCGTCACTGGGCTGACATTTAGCCATCAGCTCTGCCTTGTTCTCCCAATAACTATTCTGGATAAGACTGACAGGGTGATCTTCTGAGTCTCGTTGCCCGGAGACGGCGGATCAGATATTGATCGCCTTGCCTTCCACGCTGCTGAAACCATCGAGCAGCGCCTCGTAGAGCGTTGGATGAGCGTGGATGGTGAACATCATCTCCTCCACGGTTGCTTCTAACTGCATCGCGGTCACCGCTTCTGAGATCAACCCCGTTGCCTGCGGGCCGATGATGTGCACGCCGAGGATCTCGCCGTATTGCTCCTCCGACACGACCTTGATGAATCCATCGTGGCTGCTGATAATGCTGGCTTTGGAGTTGGCGGTAAAAGGGAACTTTCCGATTTTGACTTTGTAGCCTTTCTCCTTTGCCTGGGCTTCGGTAAGCCCGACGCTGCCGATCTGCGGCTCGCAATATGTCGCACCAGGAATCAGGTTGCGCTTCACCGGGCGGGCATACTTACCGGCGATCTTTGCGACTGCGACCATCCCCTGCATGGCAGCAACGTGAGCCAATTGCGGCATGCCCAAAACGATATCGCCGATTGCGTAAATGCAAGGTTCAGCCGTTTGCATCCACTCATTGGTAGGGATAAATCCGCGATCCGCCTTGATCTTGGTCTTCTCGAGCCCAACATCATCCGTTTGAGGCGCTCGACCAATCGCGATGAGAACCTTCTCGGCCTCGAGCTTCTGCTGTTTGCCGTCAGAGCCGGTAAATGTGACCGCAGCCCCTTCCTTCGTCTTCTCCACTTTCTCGACCTTCGCGCCGAGATGACAGGTGATCCCGCGTTTTTTGTACACGCGCAATAGCTCTTTGCTCACGTCCTCGTCTTCCACGTGAACCAGACGCGGCAGAGCCTCGATCACGTTCACGTCGCTGCCATAAGACTTGTAAATCGACGCGAACTCTACACCGACCGCACCAGAACCGATGATTATGAGCGACTTGGGAATAGTGCCGAGCGACAGAGCCTCGATATTCGTGAGAATGGTCGAATCTGGTTTGAGGCCTGGCAGCAAGCGGGCTTGCGATCCCGTGGCGATGATTACATTCTTAGCCTGCAGCTTGCTCTTCTTGCCATCGCCGCCCGTTAGTTCAATCTCGAGAATGCCATTCTTTACGGGTCCTGTAAGTCGTCCATAACCGGCAACTACCGTCACTTTGTTCTTGCGCATCAGGAACTCGAGTCCCTTCGTGTGCTTGGTGACGATCTTGTTCTTGCGGTCTTGGATGGTGCCCCAATTCACCTTCATGCCTTCGACGTTCTCGATTCCGTGTTCCTTTGCCGCTTTGAAGTGATCGTAGATCTCGGCATCGAATAACAGGCTCTTGGTAGGAATGCAGCCTACTTGCAGGCAAGTGCCGCCCAATCTTGGGTCTTTTTCGATAAGAGCGGTCTTGAGGCCGTACTCGCCGGCACGGATTGCGGCCGTGTAGCCGCCCGGACCGGAGCCGATGATGGCTACGTCATAGATAGTCTCTGGCAAGTGTGACTCCGTATCAGATTGTCGGGAATTGAGCTAGAAGACAAACATTAGATTGTAACAAGCCGGAGTTGGTCGCAAACGGCAGGAAGAAGTCCTGATGCCCGTCTATTCGCAATCCCTGTGCGAGGACAAGAACTCGTTCAAAAGAAAATCGCGAACGCCCTCGAGCAGAAATTCCAGGATGGACTCAAAGAGTCCGAGTGCCAGCTTTAATAATGAGTCCCTGGCGAGAACCCCACACTTCCTTGACTCGCTGAGAGAGAGGGGAATGAGCAAGGCGGAAAACAAAACGGCCAACCACAGCGGGTTGACCGTTTTGTTCTACTCTCGTGCTGAAGAACCTACACGTCAGTTCGTCGTCCGGTGATCAGGTTGACGATCAACACGATCACAGCCGCGACCAACAGCAGATGGATCAAGCCTCCAGCCACATGGAAGCTGAATCCCAGAAGCCAGAGAATCAGCAGAATGGCAAAGATTGTCCAGAGCATACTTGGCCCTCCCTTTCGAAGTCCTCGCCCGATAAGATGGGCCGCTCAGACCGGATGTTGCTAAAAAGGCAAACAGATTTCACTTCAGGGTTATGCAAACGCGAGGCAATCTGAAGGCAGTGGACACCACGGCGAGGCCCCTGCAGTCGTCATTAGCAGATCACCCGAGGAGCCTTGCTGCATCTTTGGCAAAGTAAGTGAGGATGGTTCCGGCTCCGGCCCGGCGAATCGAAAGAAGGGACTCCATCATGACGCGCTCGAGATCAAGCCAGCCATTTTGGGCGGCGGCCTGGATCATCGCGTACTCTCCCGAAACCTGGTATGCCACGATGGGAACATCGAAGCGTTCACGCGCTGCGGAGATCACGTCCAGATATGGCATTGCAGGCTTAACCATAACCATATCCGCACCCTCATCGAGATCGGTTTGGATCTCGCGCATGGCTTCGCGCAGGTTGGCCCCATCCATCTGATAGGAGCGGCGGTCTCCGAATTGCGGAGCCGAATCGGCGGCCTCGCGGAATGGCCCGTAGAATCCAGAAGCAAATTTCGCCGCATACGACAGAATTGGCGTGTTGGCAAATCCGGCCGCATCGAGAGCTGTACGGATCGCTGCCACGCGGCCGTCCATCATGTCGGAGGGAGCGATGATGTCCACTCCTGCCTTCGCTTGCGAGACAGCGGTACGCGCCAGGACTTCCAGTGTGGCGTCGTTCTCGATCTCATACTCCTCGACTCGCGACAGAGCCGCGGCGGTGCCAGCCTTATTGGATTGAGCAGCTCCGGTTGTGGATGTTTTCCTCACCACTCCGCAGTGGCCATGTGACATGTACTCGCAGAGACATACATCGCCCATCACCAGGAGGCCTGGAAGTTCCTCCTTAACGGCACGTGTGGCGCGCTGCACGATTCCGTCTCCTGCCCAGGCGCCGCTGGCCTGTTCGTCTTTCTTCTCAGGAAGTCCGAACAAGATTACAGCGGGTATGCCCAGTGAATAGACCTCGCGCGCCTCTTCGATAAGCCGGTCGATCGATAGATTGAACACGCCCGGCATTGACGTGATCGCCTTGCTTACACCTTGCCCCGGACAAACGAACACGGGATACACGAGCGATTCAGGCGTGAGGCGCGTCTCACGCACTAGGGAGCGCAGCGCTTCATTGCTGCGGAGGCGCCGGAGCCGGGTTACCGGAAATGCCATGCTCAAATTGTATGTGAAACACGCATCTGGCATCAGCAGCCGCCAATCGCTTCAGCCACTCGATGATCCCCGCCTGAGGAGCAGACTTCAGGAAGCAGGTGCCTATGCACGAGCTTGAGCGGAAAAGCATTTATCGCTTGTTCTTGTGAATCACCACAGTAATCAGCAAAGTAACCGAGTATTCGTTGTACAATCCGCCATTCGGAATCATCCCGCCTCAATCGGCCAATAGTGTCACCGCGTAACCAATTCGTCATCCGTCATCCCTGGCTCATGGCTCTGGTGGCTTTAGCGGTAGTTCAGGTTGCCAGCTCGGGAACCCTCACCGGCTCAACTTTAGTCTCCTTCGCAGATTTGTTTCAGCTGACCATCATGCTGTTGATGGTCGTCGGAACTGCCATCAACATCGGTCCAAGCCGCGGAGCAGCTCGCGGATTCTGGATATTGATGACGATCAGCGCCGCGATGTGGACCGGCGACTATGCAATGTGGGCCTATTACGAAGTCCTACGGCGGGTGCATGTTCCCACTCCGCAGCCGGGCGACACGCTGCTGATCCTGCACGTTGTACCGATCATGATGGCGTTGGCGATGCTTCCGCAGCGGACGCAAAAACCGGGAATTTTCCGCTCCCGCAGCCTCGAATTCCCGCTTATTGCGTGTTGGTGGGTGTACCTATACTTCCAGTTCACTTTCGTGTGGCAGTACCTGCATTACGACGCACTGGCGTTCCATCGCAATTTCAACTTTCTGTATCATACGGAACTTGCAACTACGATCATCGCGCTCTTCTATCTGGGGCAACGAAGCGAAGGTGGATGGCAAGAAATCTATAACCACTATCTGATCGGATTTCTCATCTACGCCCCAACCTCGGCGATTATCAACATTTTGATTCAGCAGAATCTATACTCCAGCGGCGGTTTGTGGGACCTTCCGCTCACGATCTCAATCGCGTATCTCGCATGGATTGGATTCCGTGCGTGGAAGCTGCGGCCTGCGGCCGCTACGACCAAGCAAGATTTCTCGTCCGGCTTGGCGCTGCCGGAATGGGCGGCGAATATAGCTGCAGCCAGTATTCCCGCTATTGCTTTGTTTTCGTTCGAACGCCTGCATGATCCTGCCGCGGTGCGAGGTTTTCGTGTTGCGCTCGGCTTCACCGCCATGCTAGTAATCGCCGTTCTCATTTTTACGCGTCAGCAGCTTCTGAATCGCCGTCTCTCGCACCTGCTGACCGACTCCAAACGCGCTTATGAGAATCTAGAGCGGCTGCAAACACAGGTGATGCAGTCAGAAAAATTGGCGTCCATCGGAAGGTTGGTCTCAGGTGCAGCGCACGAGCTTAATAATCCCTTGACGGCGATTCTCGGTTATTCGGAGTTGATCTCGGACGATCAGGCGGTACCAGCAGCTCAGCGAGGGTTCGCCGAAAAAATCTCTCAGCAGGCGCGTCGCACAAAAACTCTGGTTTCGAACCTTCTCTCCTTTGCTCGCCAAACTCCGCCTGAGATGCGGCTCAGTGATCTGAATTCCCTGGTAAACAACGCCTGCCAGCTGCGGCTTGGAAGCATGCCATCAAAAATTTCGCTGGTGCGCAAACTTCAACCTGACATCCCGCCAGTGCTGGCCGACGACAATCATCTGCTGCAGGTGATTCTTCACGTGTTGAACAACGCCATCGATGCGGTGGAGGAAGTTGGGGGCGGAGAGATTATCGTTCGCACTCACAATCACGACGATCAGGTCCTCGTGGAAGTCAGTGATACCGGAAAGGGAATAGCCGAGCCTGCGCGCGTTTTTGATCCGTTCTACACGACCAAGCCACTTGGACGAGGTACGGGCCTTGGCTTGAGCGCCTGTTATGGAATCATCCAACAACACGGCGGAATGATTGACTGTTCTAATCCCTCGCCTCGAGGCGCGATGTTCCGAATTACGTTGAAGGCTGCCACCAAGCCAGTAGCCCAGGAGACGGTAGGGGCATCTTAGACGCGCTGTCAGCCATCGGCTGTCCGCTTTCGGCCAATCGCCATTCTCGAACAATCTCAGGACGTCCACCGAGAGCCCTTCTTGCGCTGATAGCATTAATTTCATGAGCGTCTACTGGAGCGAACGCCTCCTCGAATTCGATTGCGTGCGCGAGATCCTGCTTAGCTACTGCGGCTCAGAGCTGGGGCGGAAATGCGTGAGCACACTCTCCCCCGTGACCGACATCGAGTGGATTACTCGCCAACAGGACTTGACTCGAGAGGTGCGCAGCTTTCTGCAAAGCGGAGGAGCTTTCGAATTTAATGGGCTTTGTGATTGCCACGAACTGCTCCACAAGGCGCGCATTGCCGGAGCTGTACTTGAAATCGCAGAGTTGCGAGAGATTTTGCTGATAGCTGATCGCGGGGATGAATGGCGCGCCATCGCACTCAATCCTCCTGCTTCCCTTGAAGAAGGCCGACCTGCTGTACGCCGGTTATCCGAAACTCTGGCCGACTTCACTTTCCTGCTTCGCTTTTTCCGCGGCAAGATTCTGCCCGACGGAACGCTCGACGATCGCGCCTCACCGGAACTCGCGCGCTTGCGCCGCGAAATTGAACGGCAAAAGCGGGAGATTCAAACATCTCTTCGGAGCTATCTGCGTCAGCTCGCCGAAGGCGGGGCAGTGCAGGATGAGCTGATCACGATTCGCGGCGAACGTTTCGTGATCCCGGTAAAGATCGAACAGAAGCGAAGAGTGAACGGCGTTGTTCATGGCGCAAGCTCCAGCGGACAAACGGTCTTCGTCGAGCCGCTGGAGACGATCGAACAAAACAACGAACTTGTGCGCTTGCTGGAGGAAGAAAACGTCGAGATTCATCGAATTCTGTTGGAGATGACAAGCCGAATAGGCGAACAAGCAGATGCACTCGAGCAAGCCATCGATGTGCTGGCGGAGATCGAGCTTCAGTTTGCGAAGGCAAGATTCGCCCGCGATTACGATTGTGTGCGGCCGTCGATTCGTAACGCAGGTGCCAACGTTGAGACGGCCGAGGGCAGCCATATCCACGTTCGTCTCGTCAATGCCCGGCATCCCGTTTTGGCGCGCAATCTCAAGGCACGCGACGGGAGCATTGTTCCCATCTCCCTTACTCTTGAGAACGAGGATCGTCAACTTGTTATTAGTGGACCGAACACCGGTGGAAAGACGGTCGCCCTAAAGACCATTGGATTGCTCGCGCTTATGGCGCAATCGGGAATTCCTGTTCCTGCCGAATCTGCCGAAGTCCCGGTATTCGATGCTGTTTTTGCCGATATCGGGGACTACCAGTCGATCGAGCAGAACCTCTCAACCTTTTCGGCGCACGTGAGCAATATCGACTTCATTTCAAAAACGGCGACAGCCCAGTCGCTTGTGCTGCTCGATGAACTCGGTTCCGCGACCGATCCAGAGGAGGGCGCCGCGCTGGCCGTCGCAATTGCGCGGCACTTTCTTGATCTCGGCGCAACCAGCGTCATCTCCACTCATCACACTGCTCTCAAGGTCTACGCAACGAATACGCCAGGGGTCGTAAATGCGGCTGTGGGCTTTGACGAAAATACTCTGCGGCCAACTTACGAACTCAAAGTTGGAGTGCCGGGAGCTTCAGCGGGAATTAACATCGCGCAGCGTCTCGGATTGAATCCTCAGATCGTCAATGCTGCACGCCAGCGGTTGGCAGGACAAACCCAGGAGATCGCGCGATTTCTCGATCAGCTTCATCAGCAGCTCGATGCCATCGAAGGCGAGCGCGCGGAACTGCGCCGTCGCGAGCAGGAAGTTACGCGCGAGAAGAGCCGCCTCGAACTTGAAGGCGTGAAGGAGCAGCGCCAACAGATACGGGAAATGGAAAAGAAGCTCGAGGCGTTGCTGCGAGATTTTGAGTATCAGGCGCGCGAAGCGGCAGCCGCGCTCCAGGATCGCGCCGCTGCGCAAAAGCTGGCCAAGGACGCAGACCGCCGGGTCGCGCGCTTGCGTCGAGAGTTCAAAGAGCAGCTCGACTCCACTGTCGTTGCCCATCGCACCGGCGCCGATCGCGGTGACCCAAACGCACATCCGCGAGAGGTCAAGCATGTGGCCGAAGGCGATACCGTACGTCTGAAGTCGCTCGGCCGCGACGCCGTGGTGAAGCGCAAGATCGACGAGAACACCTTCGAGGTCGAAGCCGGCATCATGAAGATGCGCGTTCCACGCAGCGACATCGCGAGCGTGGTGAGATCAGTGGCGGCAGAAAAAGCCGTGACTCCGGTGGCAGCGGCACGGGCTCGCGGGATCTCCGTCTCGCTCACCCATGAGGCGGAGGATTTGAATGTCCCTACCGAGATCAATGTGATCGGGCAAAATGTGGACGACGCAACGCGCGAGGTGGAGAAGTTCGTCGATCGCGCATTTCTCGCCGGTATGCCCCGCGTGCGCGTGGTTCACGGCAGCGGCATGGGTATTTTGCGCAAGGCTCTTCGCCAGTTCCTCAAGTTCCATCCGCATGTCGCCATGGTCACTGAACCTCCACAGAATGAGGGCGGTGCTGGAGCCACCGTCGTGGAACTGCGAGTCTAACTTTTCCACTCGATTCTGCCGGAATCGTCCTAAAACACTACAACTCGTCCCGCCTTGTTATTACCCTCTTTTCAGAAAAAGACTTCTGGAGGATAATCCGCCCGAATTCTCTCAGGAGACATTTATGGCGAAACGTATTCTCTTGGCCGGCGTGCTCGGCGGCCTGGCGATGTTCTTGTGGGCTTCGCTTGCCCATATGGTGCTTGGACTCGGGGACGTCGGCATCAAGGAAATGCCCAACGAGCAACCCATTCTGGGCGACATGAAAGCTAACCTGCCGCAGAACGGCTTTTACTTCTTTCCTGGAATGGGAGTTAAGCCGGGCGCGTCCCGTGCGGACCAGAACGCGGCGATGACTGTTTATGAACAGAAAATTGAAAGCGGTCCCAGCGGCATCCTGATCTATCATCCCGGCGGACAAAAGGCGCTAACTCCCGGCAAGCTGGGAACAGAATTCGGTACCAACGTTCTGCAGGGCATCCTTGCGGCGATCCTTCTGTCGTTTGCAACTGGCCTGCGGAGTTACGCAATGCGAGTGGGTTTCGTCGTAATCGCAGGACTTATGGCCGGGATTACGACCAATATCTCCTATTGGACGTGGTACGGATTCCCCGCCAGCTACACGGCGGCGTATCTCTTCACTGAAGTAATGGGATACGTCTGCATCGGACTGGTCGCCGCGGCCATCGTCAAGCACGGCACACCGGCAGCGACAAGCGCCCGTGCGGGATTTTGAGGCGTCGACGTCAGCGACTCATGCACGAAACCGGATGGGAATTAATCGGAGTCGCGTGGAATAGACTCTCGGAAGTTTCGGAAGTTCCTACTCCTTCGAGCCAGTGCTGGGCTTTGTTGCGGGCTTCGAATCGCTCTTGGTCTCGCTCTTTGAGTCGCTGGAGGCAGAACTGGTTTCCGCCTTGTCGCCTGACTTCGATTCTGATTTCTTGCCGCCGGATTTGGCGTAGTCGGTAACGTACCAGCCGCTGCCTTTGAACTGAACGGCTGGAGCGTGCAGCAGCCTCTCTACCTTGCTGCCGCACTTCGGGCATTTTGGATCCGGATCAGATACGCCCTGGATTTTCTCAAATCGATGATGGCACTTCTCACACTCGAACTCGTAGAGAGGCACGATTCTCCTTTAATCTCAGCGGGTGAATACTCAAAGATCGATTCTAGAGGGAAGAAAAAATAAGCGTCAACGTTAGCCTCCAGTTTAGGACATCGCGCCGCGAAAATCGCACCCCTCCGGCGGTTCCGTGCAAGTTCTATGACAATGCTCGTTCTACTCAAGGCTATGAGGAACACTGTCGCAGAATAAGGTGAAAGCAAAGAATCCATCCATGAACAACAAACTGAATCTCACTTTAGCACTTATTGCCGGCCTGATCGGTGGTACGACGTCGCGATACTTGACGGACATGCCGGTAAAAGGTCAAGTGCAGCCAGATAAAGAGGGTATGCTTCGCGTCCGGGGCGTAATTGTGGAAGATGAGAACGGACACGAGCGCGTTCGTTTAGGCGCACCACTCCCAGATCCCATGATTCATGGTGTTCGGCGCAAGCGACTAGCAGCCATTTCGGGACTCCTCATCTCAGATGCCAACGGCAATGAGCGTGGCGCTTATGTGACCGGTGACAAGTATGGCGAAGCGTTCTTTACGCTCGACGCGGAAGATCAGCAGCAAGTTCTGTTTTTAGCAAATCCAAAGGGCGGCGTTCACCTTACTCTTTATGATTCAAAGGGAAACGAAGCAGAGATTAGTGTTTTTCCCAAGGGGCCAAATTTGATCTTGACGAAAGCAAAACAGAAGGTCTTAGAACTGCCAAAGTAGTCTGTGAGTCCACCGCGGCGGTTGGATTAGAAACGTGAACGAGATTGCATCTCCGCTCGCGTTGCCGGTCTGCCGAGTCAAATCAGCATCGGCCGGTAGTACCAGCAAAAGCAAAAGGCTTCCTACCACCTGATTCAGGATCATCTTGCCCGCAGATCGAGACGGGCGAGACCGAGGTGGGTACAGAAGCCTCTTCTTC
>DATLKS010000772.1:0-2512 GCA_035538255.1 Terriglobales bacterium | reverse complement strand
GGCGCGGCAGCTCGCCTGCCTTCTTGCGAAAATCGAAAGTAGAGGGATCTTTTTGCGTGGCGTCGTAAGCTGGAGCGCTAAAAGGGAGGGCGTCCGTTGGATTCTGCGCAATCGACGAGTATCTGCGGGTAATCCGGAAGTAATCGCCTGGCTTTACGCCTTGGGCTTCGCCAACGTTTAAGTAAACAACGCGATGCGCTCCAATTTCGGTATCTAATTCCTTGCCCATGATGATACGCCCCGTGGTTTTGCCATTGGGCGTGGCAAATCGCTCAAAGGTAGTCTGCTTGAATTCCGGCCGCGGGCGCTCCTGAAATGGAACAACGATATCTCCTGGCATCGCGGCGGTGCAGCTCGATTCAATCTGAGCCACTGCAACTTTGTCGCGGATGTACAGAACCTTTGCTCGTCCGAGATCCTGGTACATCTCCCCGAGCTTCTTCAGAGTCGCAAGCTGGCCAGGGAAGGACTCGTACCGGTTGGGGTCCACTGTATGACGCAGCAGCAGGTATTCCTTACCTTCCTGCACCTCATTCCCAGTCAGATATATGTAGTCGTTATCGACATAATCTGCCGCCTCGGGCGAATGGCTGCCGGCAACGACCGTCCCACTGGGACGCAGTGACTCTTTACTAATGAATCCGGCGCAGTAGATTTCTGAGAGCGTCGGCCCATGGAAGAGTTCAACCAGATTAGTTCGGGAAATCGCAGGCTGCTGTTTCGGTTGCGGAGGAGGAACCGCCGCTTCACTTGTGGGTGCTGCTTGCTGAGCTGGCGGCTGGGAGGCGGCTGGTGGTTGAACCGGCGCCGCCTGCTGCTGAGCTTCCGGCTGTGGCGGCTGACTCCCTTGTCCGGTCGTGGGAGTCTGATCTTGCGCCCAGGCGGCTACTGCCGCAAGCAGCGAAACGGCGAGTATAGTTCTCATATTCCTCCAGCATCGGGTAGAGGCAAGTCTCTGGAAAAGAGCACTTTAGGGAATGTCCCTACGAGAGAGCGCACCTCGATCATTGAGGGACCCTCGCCCAATCTAGCCGAGCATACCCGACTGTCAACTAGCAGTGTAGTAACCAGATGAATACGCCGGAATCGTTTTGATCGCTGCTGCGGCTGGATTTGGAGTTGCATCTACTGTTGTGCACCATTAAGATGCCCGTCCGGCCTAACTTGATGAAAACCGACACTCCAACCTATGCGGCGCGTTTCCTGCGGCATCGGCTTCCGCGCGTTTGCATAGCTTTGCGTGCCAGCAATCCTGCCGATCTAATCGACAAAATCGAGGCCGCTTCTAATGATAACTCCTTGCTGGAGTTGCGATTAGACTATTTGCCGCGCCCGGCCTTGGTTTTTCCCAAGCTCAAGCAGTTTGCCGAATTTCATCGTGACGTGCTGCTGGTTGGAACCTGTCGTCGTGCCATAAATGGGGGCAAGTTCCGCGGATCGGTAGCCTCCCAGTTTGACGTTCTATCGAAAGCCGTTGCCGCTGGATGTCAATTGTTGGACGTCGAGTTGGAGACGGCCAAGGCCCTGAAGCCTCAAGAGATAAACAAGCTTCGCCAACAGGCGGGCATCATCATTTCGTTCCATGATTTCCGAGGCACGAAGAAATTAGAAGAAACGTGGGCGGCAATGAGTCAGCTTCCCACCGACTACATCAAGATTGTCTCGACGGCAAAATCTCTCTCCGACAATGTAAAAATGCTGCGCCTTCTGGAGCAGCGCTCAGACGTAATGACTACCGTTGGCGTATGTATGGGAGAGCAAGGCGTCATAAGCCGGATCCTGAACGTGCGCTCAGGTAGCGCCTTTACTTTCGCTTCGGTTCAGGTCGGAGAAGAGACGGCACCCGGACAGATCGCCGCGCGAGTATTACGCGACGTCTATCGCATAGAAATGGTTGACGCGGCTACCAAGGTCTATGGTGTGGCTGGTAATCCAATCGGCCACTCGCTGTCTCCTCAGATGATGAACACGGCTTTCCGTCGGGAGAACATTAATGCTGTTTATGTTCCGCTGCAGACAAGTGACGTTGGTGACCTTCTAAACTGTGTGCGCGAAATTCCCGTTCAAGGCATCAGCATTACCATCCCTCTCAAAGAAGACGTAGTGAAGCATCTTGATAAGACTGATTCGTTAAGCGCCAGGATTGGCGCATGCAATACGCTGATCCGCTCGCAGGACGGAAAGCTCTACGGCTTTAATACCGACGTAGCCGGTGTGGTACGTCCACTCGAGCAGCGACTGCAGCTGGCTGGAGCTAAGGTGCTGGTGATAGGCGCCGGGGGAGCAGCACGCGCTGCAGTCTTTGGATTAAGGGAGCGCAATGCCGAGGTCTGGGTTATGAACCGGACCACGGATAAAGGCCAGAAGCTAGCGCGCCAGGCGCACGCGCACTATGTGTCACGTCCGCAGCTCAAGAAACTCCAGTTTGACATCATCATAAATGCCACGCCCGTGGGCATGAGTGCGGCTCGTCCGCAATCTCCGCTGGATGAATCGGAATTGCAGACGCGGT
>DATLKS010000771.1:0-2381 GCA_035538255.1 Terriglobales bacterium | reverse complement strand
AGCAGCCAGATTTTCCATATGCAACCCGGGACATTGGCAAAATCTTGCGCAAGCGTAGAGGTGATCTCTTCGTATTGCTCTGTTTGAACATTGAAGTTGAAGTTGACTTGCAGAATCTGCTGAGCCATTGTGGTTCTCCTTTGGGATACGCCGGTTTCGAGCGGGGAGACTTATATCACAACTCTTTCGGCAGCGACAACGTGTTGAACGGCTCAGCGAAAGCCTTCCGCCGTGAAAGCGGACGAGAAGCTAGATTGATGGAGTTGCAGAAGCGAGACGAGTTTTGTAGTCGCCTATGCTTGCGGGGAACTCGTCAGATCGAAGCGTCATGATGCAAAATAAGTCGATGGTTAAGATGGGACTTGAAGCTCGCAAGAAAAGGAAACAGGCTTTTCTCGATCTAACGCAGCGGTTCCGCGCATCTGATGATCCCAAGCAGGTGCAGGAGTTAGGAAACGAATTGGGCCGTCTTATTTTCGGTGAATGATGCTGAAGAATCGAACCACTCGCGTTGCTAAACCCGAAAAGAAGAGAGAAACGCCGATGGAATTCCTCTCTTCTATGGCGGTGGTGCTGGCAACCGGTCTTTTCATCATCACCTTTAATATTCAGGCATTCGAGATTCCCACCAGTTCAATGGAAAACACGCTGCTGATCGGCGATCACGTTTTTGTGGACCGCATCACCGTCGCTCCACCCACTCACTGGGCATTCTTCGAGCACTATCGGCCAATTCAGCGCGGAGACGTTGTCGTTTTCTTCTCTGTGGAGACTCCGGGCCTCCATGTGGTGAAGCGGGTGATCGGGATCTCAGGCGACCGGATTCACTTGCGCGACGGTGTGGTGTATCGCAATGGCGAGCCGCTCAAAGAGCCGTATGTGATACACAGCGTGGGAGATCGCGAACCATATCGGGACAATTTCCCATCGGTTCCGCCTTGGCTCGCGGGGGACTCGGTAATTGCAGGATGGCCTTTGCGGGAAAGGGATGATGTGGTTGTGACGCCCGGCCACTACTTCGTAATGGGCGACAATCGCGACGTAAGCCACGACAGCCGATACTTTGGCCTAATCCCGCGCGAGAACATCATTGGACGACCGCTGTTTATCTATTGGTCATTCAATACTCCGCCCGGTCAGTGGGAGAAAACCGATCTCGGAGATCGCCTCGCTTTCTATGCACACGTAGCCTTGCATTTTGTCGATCAAACTCGGTGGAAGCGAATGCTGCGCCCCGTTCGCTGACTTCATCTGCGCTTATCCGGATATTCAAACTGACCCATCATCCTAGCGTCTCCTTCGTTTGCTCCACCACAGACTCGTCCTATAGAATCGTGAGTTTCCTTCATCTGGTCGGGACTGCATAGCGTTCCTTCCTCTTTTTCCAGTACATGAAAATTCACGAGTACCAGGCCAAGGGCATTCTCGCGAAGTATGGAGTCGCGGTGCCGCGCGGTGAGATGGCGACCACCAAAGACGAAGCCTTCGAGATCGCTAAGCGGCTGTTGGCGACGGGCGCCAAAGGGATTGTCGTCAAGGCGCAGATCCATGCCGGAGGTCGCGGCAAAGGCGGAGGCGTAAAGCTCGCCAAAAATGCCGACGAGGCCGCCGAACTCGCGGGCAAGATTCTTGGCATGCAACTCGTCACTCACCAGACTGGTGCGCAAGGACAGAAGGTTCAACGGCTGCTCATTGAAGAAACACTCCCGATCGAGCGTGAGCTGTATCTGGGCATCGTCCTCGACCGGGCTTCATCGCGGCTGGTCTTCATGGCGTCGGCATCGGGGGGCATGGAGATCGAGGAAGTTGCCGCAAAAGATCCCAAAGCGATCCTTAAAGAAACGATCGATCCTTCAGTGGGATTTCAGCCGTTCCAGGCACGCAAGCTGGCCTTCGGACTTGGCTTAAAGCCAGAGCAGGTGAGTCCCGCAGTGCAGTTGATGACCGCGCTGTATCGCGCGAGCGCTGAGACCGACGCATCGCTCTGCGAGATCAATCCTTTCATTACCACGACCGATGGTCGGGTCTTCGCGCTCGACGCGAAGATGAACTTCGACGACAACGCGCTCTTCCGTCACAAGGACATTAAAGAACTGCGCGATATCGCCGAAGAAGATCCGCTCGAGGTGGAAGCGTCGAAGTACAGCCTCAACTATATCCGGCTGGACGGCAATATCGCCTGCATGGTGAACGGCGCCGGCCTGGCGATGGCGACGATGGACATCATCCAGTACGCCGGCGGGATGCCCGCGAACTTCCTCGACGTAGGCGGCGGCGCGAACGCCGAACAGGTCGAGCACGCCTTCCAGATTCTTCTCAGCGACAAGAATGTGAAGGCGGTGCTCATCAACATCTTCGGCGGGATTTTGCGCGTGGACACG
>DATLKS010000770.1:0-6265 GCA_035538255.1 Terriglobales bacterium | reverse complement strand
TCCAAAAACGCCACCATTTGAAATCCAGGGTGATAGTCTGCACCTATAATCATCATCTTCGGCTCCTCGTCTGAAGCCTTTGGTCGTTGATGCAACCAGAGTCTACTCACTCGAGGAGCCGAAGCCTTCATGAAATCAGTGCCTATTTGGGTTTCGCAGAAGGCCATTTCAAACCAGCCGCTGAGAGTCTTTCGAGGCCAAATGTCCTGTTTTCGATTTGCGTTGATGGCATTGCTTGCATGGTCGAGTGCTCAGGCACAGCAACCAAATCTTGTGCTGCGCGGCACAGTGCAGGGCTCACAGAACAATACGTACATCGAAGTTCCATTCGATCTCCCAGCGAAGACGCAGAGACTGACGGTTTCCTTTCACTACACCGGCAAAGAAGAGAAGACCACACTGGATATCGGCATGGAAGATCCGCATGGGTTTCGCGGATGGAGCGGAGGAAACAAAAGCTCGTTCACGATCAGCGCAACCGATGCGACTCCCTCATATCTTCCCGGCGAACTGATTCCGGGAACATGGAAGCTCTTGATCGGTGTTCCCAACATCCGCCCACAAACGATTGCGTCCTATGAGGCCGATTTATTCTTTGAGCAGACCGCAGCCGCCAGGACTGATTCCTTTACCGATGCACCGCTGCGTCGGGGGCCGGGATGGTACCGCGGCGATCTGCATATGCATACGGCGCACAGCGACGGCCACTGCAAGAGCCAGACTGGGAAGCAAGTCCCATGCCCAGTGTTTCTGACGCTAGAGGCTGCGAGACGGCGCGGTCTCGATTTCATCGCCGTTACCGATCACAATAGTACGTCGCAATACGATGCTCTTCGTGAACTGCAGCCATACTTCGATCAATTACTGCTGATTCCAGGCCGGGAAATCACGACGTTTGTCGGACATGCAAACGTTTTCGGCACCACTGATTTCATAGACTTCCGAGTTGGCTCGAACATGGTTCCCAATATGAATTCGCTCTTTGAGCAGGCTGCGCGCATGGGTGCGCTTATTTCGATCAATCATCCCGGCGCTCCCACCGGTGAGGTCTGCATGGGCTGCGGATGGCAGGCGCCGACGGATATGCGCAGAGTGGAAGCCATCGAAGCCGTGAATGGAGGCTCCGAAGAAGGCCCGTATTCCGGGGTTCCATTCTGGGAGAAGCAGTTGAACGCAGGCTTCAGGCCGACAGCAATCGGCGGCAGCGACAATCATGACGCATCACTCCCGCCTGAGAGAGCCGGCTCAGTCGGGAATCCAACTACTGTGGTGTACGCTCCGGAGCTATCTGTCAGCGGGATTCTGGCAGGCATTCGCGCCGGGCGCGTCTTCATCGATCTCACTGCGTCGAAGGATCGCCTGCTGGACTTTAGCATTCAGAACGGGACAGCGAGAGCAGTAATGGGAGGAGTGCTGCACGCGAATTCTGGAGACGTTCTTGAGCTCTCCGCACATGTTCTCGGGTGCGAAGGATCACGGCTGCGAGTGTTCGTGGATGGCAGGGAAGATCCGTCGCTAACGCCGGAGCCGATCACGTCTGCCGATCAGATTGTCGCCAGGAAATGGGGCAGTGATGGCACGAGACATTGGTTGCGCGCCGACGTGGTATCAGCGTCCGGCAAGCTCGAACTGCTTGGCAATCCCATCTACGTTAATCTTCCAGCCGAGAGTCATTAGTGGGACAATAGAGTTTTGTGGACGCAATTCAGCGCCAGTGATCACTACTAAAGCTGGCAAGCTTTTTGGCATCGCACGGTGGTAAGATGCCGGGTTCCTTCCGAACGAACCTCACTCTGAGGAGGCAGTATGGCAACAGCAACTCCGCTGAAAGTGCACGACGTAGTCACTGAATTCTTAGCAACTCCCAAGAAGCTCCTGATCGATGGCAAGTGGGTGCCTGCCTCGACGGGTAAGACATTCGACTCCATCGATCCGGCGACCGGGGAAGTCCTGGCGCGCGTCGCTGAGGGCGACAAGGCTGACATTGACCTTGCGGTGAAGGCGGCAAGACGGGCGTTCGAATCCGGTCCGTGGGCGAAAATGAGTCCCAGCCAGCGCGGTCGCATCATCTGGAAAATCGCAGACCTTCTCGAACAGAACACAGAAGAATTCGCCGAACTGGAAACTCTGGACAACGGTAAGCCCATTTCGGTATCGCGCGTCGCCGATGTGCCGCTCGCGGTCGATCTCTTCCGCTACATGGCAGGATGGGCGACGAAGATCGAAGGCAGCACCATCCCGATCAGCGCTGGACCATTCTTCGCATACACCCGGCGCGAGCCGATCGGCGTCGTTGGACAAATCATTCCCTGGAACTTTCCGCTGCTGATGGCGGCATGGAAGCTCGGTCCCGCTCTGGCCACCGGCTGCACCGTCGTCCTCAAGCCGGCGGAACAGACTCCTCTCTCGGCGCTTCGCCTCGGCGAACTCGCTCTCGAAGCCGGACTGCCGCCGGGCGTGCTCAACATCGTCACCGGCTTCGGCGAGACTGCAGGCGCTGCATTGGCTGCGCATCCTGACGTCGATAAAGTCGCCTTCACTGGTTCAACCGAAGTCGGCAAGCTGATCGTTCAGGCTGCAGCGGGCAATCTCAAGAAAGTTACGCTGGAGCTTGGCGGCAAATCACCGAACATCGTCTTCGACGATGCTGACCTGAAGCATGCGACCGCTGGCGCTGCCAATGCCATCTTCTTTAATCACGGCCAATGCTGCTGCGCCGGCTCACGCCTCTATGTCGAAGACAAGATCTTCGACAAAGTGGTGGAGGGTGTCTCCGAGTCGGCGAAAAAGATCCGCGTTGGCCCGGGCATGAATCCTGATACCAATATGGGACCGCTTGTCTCCGAAGAGCAGTTCAAGCGAGTTCGGGGGTACATGGAAGCCGGATTGAACGAAGGAGCGAAAGCCGTGGTCGGCGGTAAGACGGTCGGCAATCGCGGCTACTTCGTCGAACCGACTGTCCTGGTGAACACCAAACCCACCATGAAGGTCGTGCAGGAGGAAATTTTCGGACCGGTCGTGACGGCGATGCCGTTCAAAAGCGTTGATGAGATCGCAGCCGAAGCCAATAACACTCCGTACGGCTTGGCGGCCGGCATTTGGACGAAAGACATCGCCAAAGCGCACTCGCTTGCCAATAAACTGAAAGCCGGCACAGTGTGGATCAATTGCTACAACGTCTTTGACGCAGCGATGCCTTTTGGCGGTTACAAGCAGTCTGGTTGGGGCCGCGAGATGGGCAAAGAAGCGCTCGAACTGTACACCGAAGTAAAATCGGTGTGCGTGCGGATCAACTGATCGGTTGAATACCGTGACCAAAGCCGGGCCAGAGAGCCTGGCTTTGGTTTTGTCACCGAAAACACAAGTCTGTGGCACAGCCGCCCTCGGCTGTGTCTTTGTCCTGCAGTGAACAGAGGCGAGGGCGTCTCGCCCACAAGCTGCTATTCGTAGCGCAAGGCGACTAATGGATCGACTCGCGTGGCACGCCGAGCAGGAATCAGGCACGCTGAAATTCCCACCACGATCAACACCGCAAGCACCGCAGCGAAGGTAAGCGGATCATGTGCCGATACTCCCCAAATCTGGCTCTGAATCAGGCGTGTTACTCCCAGACTCACGGCTTCACCGACGAGAATGCCAAGCGCAATAATCAGAAGCCCCTTGCGCAGGATCATTCTGAGGACGGTGCCTTGCTGCGCTCCGAGGGCCATCCGAATACCGATCTCATGCGTCTGCAGGCTCACTGAATATGCCATCACGCTGAAAACGCCGATGGCAACCAGAGCGAGTCCGATTCCGGCAAAAACTCCGAAGAGAATGAGCCCGAAGCGAGGCTGCGAGTACGAGAACTGTTCAAGATAGCCTTCGAGGGTGCCAGTAAGTGTTAATGCAACGCCGCGATCCACTGACCAAATCTCGCGACGGACATTCAGCAGCATCGACATCGGCTCGACCGCGGTTCTCACCAGGACTCCGCGCTCGAATGCTCCAGAGACGCTATAGGGCATGAATGCTTCCGGCTGTGGCGCCTCCTGCAGGCCGCGATTCTTCACGTCCGAAACCACGCCGATAATTTCGAAATAAGCATCTCTTGGCGATTCAGGAACGGTGTCGAGCAGGTTGAACTTAATCGACTTGGCGATCGGATCTTCAGTGCCGAAGAAACTGCGCGCGAGCGTCTGATTCACTACAATCACGTGACGAGCCGACTCGACGTCCGATTCCGTCAGCAGGCGTCCGCGCACCAGGCGAATGCCCAAAGTGGGAAAGTAGCCTTCACTGCAGAGTTGGAAGATCGAGCGCCAGGTCTCCGCGTGAGTTTTGCCGGGAACAGTCACGTCACTCGGAATCCCGCCATACGGAGGAAGTGTGCTGGTCTCGGTCGCCGCCACGACTCCGGGCAGAGCCGTGACCTTCTGCAGCACCTGACGGAAGAAGATGCGCTTTTGTTCCGCTTTCTCGTACCGCCCCTTGGGCAGCGGCGTGCGTGCGACCAGGATGTGATCGGGCGTGAGTCCCAAATCGACATGCTGCAGCGCGAACAAGCTGCGCATCATCAGTCCCGCGCCGACCAGCAGCACGATCGACAAAGCCACTTGTGAGACGACGAGCCCAGAACGGAATCGTCCGTGCCGGAAGACGGTCTGAGTGCCTTTGCCTGTGTCCTTAAGACGGTTGTGAAGCTCACCGCGAACCGAATGGAAAGCCGGAGCCAGCCCGCAGAGCAGTGTAGTTATCACAGTCACGCCAAGCGAAAACAGGAGCAGGCGAACATTCAATTTGATAACCGTCTCTGCGGGTATCAGGTCCGGCGGCAGTGCAGCGAGTACCCCTTTAATCCCGCCGTAGGCGAATAGGCACCCAGCCAGGCAGCCTATCCCAGCAAGAATGAAGCTCTCGACCATCAATTGCAAAACCAGCCGTGTTCGCGTCGCGCCCATCGAGGCCCGAATCGCGATCTCTTTCTCGCGCGCAGTGGCTCTAGCTAGCAAGAGGTTGGCGACGTTGCTGCACGCGATCAAAAGCAACATGCTGACTGCCGCCATCAAAGCGAAAAGCATCACGCGAAATTGTCCGACTACCTGATCGGCCAGAGACATGACTTTGATGCTGAAGCTCTTTGGATAATCCTTGCGATAGACCGTCGAAAGCCTGCGAGCGACTACATCGAGATCGCTGGCTGCGGCCTTAAGCGTCACTCCAGGCTTGAGGCGTCCCAGCAGCCACACGCGATTGAAAGGAGAAGTGTCGCCGCGGTCGATGGTCATCGGCAGCCAGAAGTCCTCCGCGCCGAAAAGGAAGCGCGGCGGCATAATGCCGACGAGCGTCACCTGTTTGCCATTCAACTCCAGCGTGCTGTTTACGATCTTTGGATCTCCGTTGAAATCCTTCTGCCAAATGCGGTAGCTCATCACCGCAACAGGAGCAGCGCCGGGGCGGGCGTCGTCGGGCACCAGGCCGCGACCGAGCAATGGCTGCATGCCGAGGAACCCGAAGGTATCGCCTGTCACCTCGCCTCCGTGATACTGCTTGGTGCCATCTTTGTCCGTATAGAGAATGTCTTTCCCGTTGTTCGCGATCAGTCCTTCCCAGATATGGTTCTGCTCTTTGAAGTCCATGTATTCGGCGACGGAGAAGTCGCCGCGCCCTTCGCGGTCGGCTCGAGAGTTGTCGTGAATGAAGAACATCGCCAGCCGGTCCGGATTCTTGTAGGGAAAAGGTTCGAGCAGCACATTGTCGAGCACGCTGAAGATAACCGTGGTAGCACCGATGCCCAGGGCGAGGGCAACGACTGCGAGCGAGGCAAATCCGCGATCCTTGCGCAGACTTCGCAAACCGTACCGCAGATCCTGCCAAAACCAGTGCAAGCGTTCCATTCACGTCCTCCCCGGGCAACTCGCTGTGAGCTATAGACGGTAAAACGAGAAGAATGTGTCCAACAGTTCCAGAAACTTTCATTCATGGGACGAATACCGAGATGCGAGGGCGGATATCGGAAGAAAGAGCCGCAAGCTTTCGTTCGTGTTCTCCGTGGCCCTGCGATGGAAAATTTACGAAAGCTATTGACTTTTTCTGGCGATTCATCGTGGCAGGGAATCAGGAGTCAAATTCGCCAGAGGTGCCACTGTGGGAAGCCAATTAGCCACAACGTCAGTAGTAACTTCGTGCTCAATTATGCCGATTGAGCTGACGTTCCTCCCGAATCGCACCGATGCGGATGGGATATCCCAATGGGATTGACACGTGTAAGTCCTTTAGATGATGG
>DATLKS010000769.1:0-1618 GCA_035538255.1 Terriglobales bacterium | reverse complement strand
CAGACGGGATCACTCCTTATCCACCCAATGAACTGCCCTTAGCCCGCGCGATTCGCGGCGAAGCCGCCGGTCCCGAGCTCCTCTGTGTGCGGCGAGCGGATTTGCAACAGGAGACGTGGGTCTACGGAAGCGCTCAACCGCTGCGATGTGCGAGCGGGGCTCTCCGTGGTGGAGGCGTCGTCGTCTTCCAGGGCGTCACCGAAATGAGAAATACCCTCATTGCGAGGAAAAAAAGCGAGGAAACACTGCGGCTGCTCCTTGAATCCACCGCCGAAGGCATTCTTGCTGGTGATTTGCAGGGAGTGTGTACGTTCTGCAATCCAGCTGCCTTCCGCATGCTCGGTTACCCGAATACCGAGTCCATTCTCGGCAAGAACTTACATGCTCTGGTTCATCACAGTCGCGGCGACGGCACTGCTATACCTGAGTCGGAGTGTCGCATCTTCAATACCACACGTGCTGGGGAATCTACTCACGTGGAGGATGAGGTTTTCTGGCAGCATTCGGGGAAATCCTTGCCAGTCGAGTATTGGGCCCGGCCTATCGTCAACGATGGCCAGGTGACCGGCACCGTGGTGGCTTTCCATGACATCACAACACGGCAGCAGGCTCAGGCCGCGCTGCAAGAGAAAACGCTGCAATTGCAGGCTCTTTTCGACAATGCCCGGGATGCAGTCATAGTTCAAGACGACTCCGGCCACATCATGGAAGTTAATCAGGCGGCCGCCGAGCTGTTTGGCATTGCCAAGGATCATTTGCTGGGCCGCGATATCCGTGAAAGTATGGAACCGGGATATCCCTTCGACAAACTCTGGGAATCGTTCCTACGGACTGGGAAACATTACATGGGACAGCGCACTTTGCTGCGCCCGGATGGCAAACGTCGCCTCGTGATGTGTCTGCTACTGCAAATTTCCTTCCCGGCCGTCATCTTGCCATGTACCGCGACGTGACCGAACAGCGAGAGCTCGAGACGCAGCTGCTCCAGTCGCAAAAAATGGAAGCGATTGGACGTTTGGCCGGAGGAATTGCTCACGACTTCAACAATCTGTTGAACGTTGTCGGCGGCTACAGCGAGCTGCTGCAGATGGGATTCGAAGAAGGAACCATCCAGTATGGCTACGCCGATAAGGCCATCCTGGCGACCAGAAAAGCTGCGGCGCTGACCCGGCAGTTGTTGGCTTTCAGCCGTAAACAACTACTTGCACCGGCCGTGCTCGACCTGAATCCTGTAATCAAGGAGCTTGCCAAGATGCTTCCCCGATTGATCGGAGAAGACATCGATTTGATTCTATCGCTTCATAAGGATCTGGACCGCGTGAAAGTGGACGCCTCGCAATTGGAGCAGGTCATCCTGAACCTGGTGGTCAACGCGCGCGACGCCATGCCTACCGGAGGAAATCTCAGCATTGAAATTTCCCGCGCCCATCTTGACGCCGATTACTGCTTGCATGTTCCCGACATTCGTCCTGGCGACTACGCCTGCATTGCCGTCTCCGACACAGGCTGTGGCATGAGTCAGGAAGTTCTTTCGCGCATTTTCGAGCCTTTTTTCACCACCAAAGAAAGTGGCAAAGGCACGGGACTCGGTCTCGCCACCGTTTACGGCATCGTGAAG
>DATLKS010000768.1:0-16027 GCA_035538255.1 Terriglobales bacterium | reverse complement strand
GTCGGCGCGAGACCTTTCCTCGCTCGAAGGCATGTCCTATGGCGGTGCCGCCGCGGCGCCCGAGCTCACCACGAAAGTCGTGCGCACGTTCCCCAAGGTCGTTCCGCGGCAAGCTTATGGCCGAAACCACTCTTGCACGATTCTGTGTAAGCGCAAATTGCGCGTTGCGCACTTCAATTCCGACTTGATTCTGCAACTGCTGCAAATGCAGCTCAGCTTGCCCATACTCCAGCTCGGAACGAACTTGATCGGCCTGCGCGGCTCGGTTCCTTAATGGAATGCTTAGGTTGAACCCGATGGAATAATCAGGAGAGGTGCCATTGAACGTTCGCGTAAAGGCATCGCCAAAGCCGGTGATCGGCAAGCCCGCGTTAAACGAGATGAGCGGATTCGGTACACCCGCCAGTCCGGAACCGCCATAAAAAGCTACTAAATCCAGCGCCGGCAGGAGCGCATTCTTCGCTGCTTTGCGCGAGATCTGCCGGTTGGTCATGTCGATTCTAGCCTCGGCGAGTTCGGGACGATGCGAGAGCGCCTCTGCAATCAAGTCTTGAGTCGGAACTACCGGCTCGTTTTCGGGAACAGCGATCGTATCGGTTGGAACCACGGTCGCAGAAGCAACTTCAGCATCGCTCAGGTTTCGGGTGATTGCATTTTTCATCAGCAATTCCTGAAGCTGAAGGTTCGTCTGCGCAATGATGAGGTCTTGATTGCTGGAATCAACGACCGCCTCGTCTCGCGTCACCTCAATGGGCGCAATCGCCTTTAGTTCGACCTGCTTTTTGTCATCTTCCAGCGTCTTTTGCGCCAGCGACAGCGAGCGCTGTTTCACCCTGACGTCTTCGACCGCGTTGACGAGGTCCCAGTAGATGTTCTCGATCTGTGTGGTGGTAGCAATCACCTGATTGCGAAAGGCAATGTCGGTCACTTCGCGGTTGTTCTTGGCAATGTGCAGAAAGCGCAGGTTCGGACCTAATCCGAAACCGGATAAAAGACGTTGTGTCATCGTGAAGCGGAAGCCTGAGTTCAGCAATGGCTCTAACGCAGTGAAGCGATTGTTGGTGGTCTGCCGCACGTTTTGCATGCCGAAGTCAAAGTTAGTTCCGGTAGGCAGGGACTGGCTGAAGTTGAAATTCGCGTTTGCGGTATTTTGCTGCAGTGACGGAACACCGCTCGTCACCTGGTTCGCCACCGGAAACACAGCGTGTTCCACATTGAACTGAGTATTGATCGTTGGATCGTAGGAACTCACCGGCGCGCCCGCGCCGATGGTCGATTGAACTAATCCGCCTGCACCGCTGCCAGCGCCGCCAGCGCCGCCTGACGTTCCACCGGCACCCGCACCAGGAGCACCGCTGCCGAATCCGCCGATGCCGCCGCCGGGTGTGCCCTGCACCAGTCCGCTGGCAACGCCTCGCACACTGGCTCCTGCCTTGGTGCGCAGAACGTCCGTATCGGCGATATCGAGGTTGTAGCGGGCAATCGCGAGGTCGAGGTTGTTTTCGAGTGCCAGCGCGATGGCGTCGTTCAGTGAGAGCATCAGCTTGCCTTCATGGATGAGCTGATTGATGCGTGGCGAATTGTCGAGCCTTGGGCTCCGCAGATTACGGCCCTCATATGGCGCAAGCAGATTCGGAAAGGCTTTGCGTGACTTCGAGAAGTCGATCTTGCCCAGCTCCGGCGAAGGCTGCGAGCTGCGCGGTGCAGCGGCGGGCGTCTGATTCGGCGACTCCGCCGGCGCTTGCGCTGAAGTGACGTTGTGCGATGCTTCGGTCCGGCCCGCTTCCTGGGCAGCAGGGCTGGTGAAGGCAATCGCAGCGATGCAGAGCATCGCCAAGGTTCTAACTTGCCAATAGAAACACCTATGCATCGGCTTCAAGGCTCCTTTTCGTCCTTGGTCAATTTCCTTTGTTGTTCCGAGAACCTTTATGTCACCAGGGCGCCGGTCTCGACGGGGCGCTTCGTATCGCCAACGATCCATCCATCGAGCAGCTTGATGGTGCGGTGTCCATAAGCGGCGTTTGCCTCTGAGTGTGTGACCTGGATGATCGTGGTTCCGGCTTCGTTGAGCTGCCGGAAGAGCTCCATGATTTCTCTCGCCTGGTCAGAGTGAAGGTTGCCGGTTGGCTCATCAGCCAGGATCAGCTTCGGCTTGTTGATGACCGCACGGGCGACTCCCACTAACTGTTGCTGCCCGCCGGAGAGCTGGTTCGGATAAAGATCTTTTTTCCCCACGATGTTGAAGCGGTCGAGCGTATCGCAGACCATGCTGGAGCGCTCTGATTTCTTGATGTCCTTGTACGAGAGCGGCAGATCGAGATTCTCGGAAACTGTGAGATTGTCGAGCAGGTGATAGCTCTGGAAGACAAATCCGATGTTCTTCTTGTTCAACTCCGAGCGCTGCTTGCGGTTCATCTTGTGGACCGCTTCGCCTGCGAAGTAGTACTCGCCGGCCCACTGGTCGTCGAGCATACCGAGAATGCTCATCAGGGTGGTCTTGCCCGCACCCGAAGGCCCCATAACCGTCACAAACTCGCCTTGTTCGACGTCGAGATTGATGCGCCGCAACAGCCATATCGTGCCGGCCGGCGACTTGATCGTCTTTTCGACACCCCGTAACTGAATCATTGCTGTCCTGATTGGAGGCTCTATTCCTAGAGAAGAATTGGCACGTCCGCTGCCTAACGACGATACCACTTAAGTATCTGTATTCGTGGAGGTTAAGACTGGCGGCCGACCGAGGCTAGAGACGTCCATGTTCGGCCACGCGAAGAAGTGTTCGGAAATGAACAGTTGTGAATAATTGGCTGAACCGCCACATCATGATCGTCCAAGCCATCTCTCAACTCCATTCATAACAGCCTCAAGGACAATCTGACGATTGCTCTTCGTGATTAGCTCGTGTCCAGCACCTTCGATAGTCATTAGCTTCACTTTGGTGGGAATGAGGTACAGCGCCGACTGCATTTCCTCGACTGAGCCGAAGGGATCGCGCGTTCCATGCACGAACAAAGATGGGATGCGGAGCTTGGGAAAGTGAGCCGTTCGAAGTTGCTGCGGTTTGCGCGGCGGATGCAACGGGTACGACAGCAGAAGTAATCCGTCAGCAACAGAGGGCTGTTGAGCAGCAAGCATCGTTGCCATGCGTCCGCCATAGGAGTGTCCGCCAAGAAAGATTTCTCCACTCACCGACTTGCGCAAGACTTGCACCGCTCGAAGTAATCCAGCCTGATCTCTTTCGGCGCTGCCAAGCGGTGGTCCATGCGGCCTGTCCTGTCGAAACGGGAGATCGCACCGTAAAACAGTAACCCCGGCCGCCGAAAGAGACTCCGCCAATGTCGTCAGCAATGGCGAATTGCAATTGCTCCCAGCGCTGTGCGTCAAAACGATGCCGTTTTCATTGCCTTTAGCGGCGCGATGTACAAAACCGGAGACCGTGGGCTCTCCGGCAATTTGGTCGAGAATAGGCTCTGCTTCCGCCATTCAACTCACGGAAAATGGCACGTCAACAATTGGTCCCGCCACACCCGCCACTACTCGCCCTTTCCCTTTTCGCAACGAAGCCTTAGCATGTTGCTCCGAAAATTTAATCGCTTGGAGCCTTGCTGATGAGCATTGTGTTCCGTCGTACTCGCATTTTCTCCTGCCTGCTTCTTCTTCTGACTTCTCTCTTATACGCCCAGAAATCTTCAAAGATCTCGAAAAAGAAAACCAGCTCCGAGCCGCCGAATGCTGTGACCAGCGCGCCTGCGCCACCAGGTGATCAAGCAAAGAACCCGGAGGAGGACCCGGTGTTCAAAGGCCTGACCTGGCGTCTGGTGGGCCCATTTCGCGGAGGACGCGTTCTGGCCGTCTCCGGCGTCGTCGGCGAGCCCAATACCTACTACTTCGGCGGAGTCGGCGGCGGAGTGTGGAAGACCACCGACGGCGGAATCACCTGGATTCCGGTGTCTGACAAAGAGAAATTCTCGTCGATTGGCGCAATCGCTGTCGCTGAGTCCGATCCCAATGTGGTCTATGTCGGCACAGGCGAAGCCTGCATCCGCAACAACATTCTTCAAGGTAATGGCGTGTTCAAAAGCACCGATGCGGGAAAGACATGGCATTTCATCGGCCTCGAAGACACACGCCATATCGGTCGTCTCGCTGTACATCCAAAGAATCCGGACATCGTCTTCGTCGCTGCTCTTGGCCATGCCTATGGCCGCAATGCGGAGCGCGGAGTCTTCCGCTCTACTGACGGCGGCAAGACCTGGCAGAAAGTCTTGTACAAGGACGATCAGACCGGAGCCATTGATGTAGTTTTCGATCCTTCGAACCCAAGCATTCTCTACGCGGCTCTCTGGCAGGCATACCGAACACCGTATTCGATGGTGAGCGGCGGACCTGGCAGCGGACTGTATCGCTCAGCGGACGGCGGCACGACATGGACACAGATCAAGGGCAACGGCTTTCCCTCAGGAGTTCTCGGACGCATAGGAGTTGCAGTATCTGCAGAGCCAAATCGCATTTATGCGCTGATCGAGGCTGACAAGGGCGGACTCTATCGGTCCGACGACGGCGGCGAACACTGGCGACTTGTGAACGACGATCATCGCTTCCGTCAACGCGCGTGGTACTACACGCACGTCTTTGCCGACCCGAAGAATGCAGATGTCGTGTATGTCCTGAACACCGGTTCGTATCGTTCGATCGATGCCGGCAAAACATTCACGCAGCTCTCGACACCGCACGGCGATAACCATGGTCTCTGGATCGATCCCACGAATCCCAAGCGGCTGATCAACTCTAACGATGGTGGCGCGGACATCAGCACTGACGGTGGTCTGCACTGGACCTCACAGGACAATCAGCCCACGGCGCAGTTCTATCACGTGATTGTGGATAACCAGTTTCCCTATCACATCTATGGCGCTCAGCAGGACAATACCAGCGTGGGCATCGCCAGTGCGACGAACCATTCCGGGATCGACCGAACAGACTGGAACCCGGTAGGCGGATGCGAGAGTGGGTACATTGCGCCGTGGCCGAAAGATCCCAACATCGTTTACGCGGGTTGTTACGACGGGAGCATTACTGAATTCAACAAGCAGTTGGGCAACGAGCGTGAGATGAATGCTTGGCCATTGAATCCCATGGGCCACGGCGATGTTGATCTGAAGTATCGCTTCCAATGGACGGCGCCGATCGTGATCTCTCCGCATGATCCGAACGTGATCTATCACGGCGCGCAGAAAGTGCTCAAAACCAGCGACCGCGGCTATCACTGGCAGGAGATTAGCGGAGATCTCACCCGCAACGACAAACGCACGGAGCAGTCGTCGGGCGGTCAGATTACCCAGGACAACACGAGCGCGGAATATTATGCGACCGTCTTCACCATCGCAGAATCCGCGCTTCAGGCTGGGGCAATCTGGGCGGGAAGCGACGACGGTCTAGTACACGTCACTACCGATGGCGGCAAGAATTGGGCAGATGTCACGCCGAAGGATTTGCCCGATGGCAGCACCGGTCCGATCCTGCACTACAGCCGAATCAGCCTGATCGAAACCGGTCACTTCAATGCCGGGACAGCTTATGTCGCAGTCGATCGCCATGAGAGCGATGACTGGAATGCCTACGCTTTCAAGACCACAGATTTCGGGAAAAGCTGGAAGCCTGTGAACGGCGATCTACCTGCAGGCGCTGTCGTGCGCGCTTTGCGCGAGGATCCGAAACGGGAAGGTTTGCTTTATGCCGCGACGGAAATCGGTGTGTACGTATCCTTCGATGACGGCGCTCATTGGCGTTCGCTACAGCGCAATCTGCCGATGAGTTCAATGCGCGATCTTGCTGTCACCGATCGTGACTTAGTTGTCGCCACCCACGGCCGTGCTTTTTGGGTACTCGACGACATCACGCCGCTTCGCGAATATCAGCCGTCGCAAGCAAATGCCGACGTGACTCTATATAAGCCTTCGACGGCCTACCGCTTTTTCGGCGGAGGCTTTGGAGGAGGCGGCGGCGGACGTGCAGCGGCAATCGGACAGAATCCGCCGAACGGCGCCGTGATTTATTACTCGCTTAAAACTGCGCTGAATCCGACAAGACCAGGTGAGTCGGGCGAGGGCGAAGGTCAGACAGGAGCTGGCGCACAGCAACCTTCAACTTCAACGCAGGAAGCCGCCGCAGCAAAGCAGCCCGGCACTCCGCAAACCAATGCTCCCACCGGAGCGAAAGTTGAGGCACAAAAACAAGAAGCCACAAGGCAGCTTCCCGCAGAAGAGCCCAAAGAGGAACACGTCACTGTCGAGATTCTCGATGCATCAGGAAAGGTGATTCGCACTTACCCTCCGAAGCAGCCAACTGTGACCGAGTCACAGAACGAAGAAGCCGGCGAAGCCTTTATGCGTCAGGTGCAGCCAAATCCCACCGGGAACGCCGGACTGAACCGTTTTGTGTGGAACCTGCGATATGAAGATTCCACAAAAGTCCCAGGTGCGATTCTGTGGGGCGGAAGCAACAACGGTCCTGTAGCTGTTCCCGGCAGCTACCAGGTGCGGCTGACGGTGCGCGGGAAGTCCTACACGCAGCCGGTGGAGATCAAGGAAGATCCGCGCCTGAAAGTCGACCAGGCGGATCTGCAGAAGCAGTTCGATCTGCTGCTGCAAATTCGCGATGAGGTCAGCAAGGTCGATGAAGCCATCAACCAGATGAACAGCGTGAAGCGGCAGATCGATGACCTCGACAAACGTCTTCCCAAAGACGATCACGGCAAAGCCGTGCGCGATGCGGCCAAAGACTTGACGCAGAAGATCGACCCGATCCAGGACGCGCTGATTCAATCGAAGGCCAAGAGCAGCCAGGATGTTCTCAACTTCCCCATTCGCCTGAACAATGAGCTGGTTGCGCTCGCCGGATCCATATCCACTGCCGATGCGGCTCCGACCGATCAGTCATACCAGGTGTTCAGCATGCTCAAGCAGAGAAGCGATGAGCAAGTTGCAAAGTGGGAAGAAATGGTTAAGACCGACTTGGCCAACTTCAACCAGCTGGTCAGGCAGCAGGAAGTTCCCGCGATTATTCTCGACAGCTCCGGTTCATCGGCGACCGGAGCAGCACCTTCCGGCGGATTCGAGGAGAGCCGCGAAGAAAAATAATGAAACCTTTGTGACAATTTCGGAGTATCTATCTTTCAAAGGAAATTGGCTGCGCGATGAGATCCCCCAGACTGCATCTGAGCCTCGCTTTCCTGATCTTCTGCGGAACCTTGCTCCACGCAGGCCGCTTCGAACCGCAAGAGATCAGCAATGGCATCTTTCACCTCAAGCCTCAGCGGCCAGTTGAGCAACTGCGGGCGGAAGCTCTGCGGGCAGCTCCGCCGGTCGAGGATAGTCAATTCAGAAAACCCGATTTGGTCGAATTAGTGAAGCTGGATCCAAGCATCAAGCTGGACATTCGCTACGCCACCGACGACAACTTCCTCAGCACGCGCATGTACTCGCAGGCGCGTGCGTTTCTCCAACGTCCTGCCGCTGAAGCGCTCGTCAGGGTGAATCAAAAGCTGCGCACCGAAGGCTACGGCATCGTGATTCATGATGCCTATCGACCGTGGTATGTGACCAAGATGTTCTGGGATGCTACGCCCAATGACAAGAAGGTCTTCGTCGCTGATCCCGCTACGGGATCGAAACACAATCGCGGCTGCGCGGTTGATCTGAGCATTTACGAATTAAAGAGCGGACAAGAAGTAGCGATGCCCAGCGTCTATGACGAAATGACTCCGCGCGCATTCGCCGACTACCCGGGCGGCACTCCCGAGGAGCGCCAGCATCGCTCCACCTTGCGCAGAGCGATGGAGTCGGAAGGATTTTCCGCGTATCCAAACGAGTGGTGGCACTTCGACTACAAGGACTGGAAGGAGTATCCAATCATGAACGTCCGTTTTGAGGACTTGGGTGGCGGTGGACAATCACTTGGGCACGCCAGCAACTCACAGCGTGGCGTGCAGTAGACGATCGGCTCACGGAACAATCTTCACAGCGCGATTCTTGCTCGTGCGATAAACGCTGAAATCGCGGCGATCCAGCGTAAATACAGTATCGATCTTCTCTTTTTCAGCTACATACATCAGGGAAGCATCGGCAAGCTGAGCGCCAAGGTCCGCATATTTTCTGAGAAATTTTGAAATCCATGGAAGAGACTCTTCATGCAGTGGGTAGAGACGAAAGATATCCGATGCGAATATCCGATGCGAACGCCGAGAGCATCTCCTCGACGGCAGATGGTCTTTTTCTCAGGATCCAGGCTGCTTCCCCGATAACCACCCATGTGCCGACGAGATCGTCGTGCATGCGATCGAGTTCATCGAGAACTGTCTCGTGCTGCCGATCGTCGGCGTTCGCCATGGCCACGAATGGACCGGTATCCATGAGGATCACTCAGAATTCACTCCAAAGCCCTCGAAATAAGCGGCATTTGTGCTGGAATCCGGAGGGAGTCCCTTTGCCGAGCCAATGAAGTTAGTGTGCCGAAGCAGCAACTCGAGACGCGACGGACGCTGATCGCTCACCATCAGCTCCGCTTCAACTGCTTTTCTGGCAATTTCGGATTCGCTGCTGGCCCGACTCTTTGCCTTCATCCGCAGGGCCTTGTGGAGCGGCACAGGAAGGCGCAATGTGATTCGCTCGTCAGACATCTTCACCCAATCACTTGTGCTTGACCGAAGCCCTCGTTCGGCGGAAGACTGGCGCGCTCGCCCACCCAGTACTCCTGAGCGATCCGGAAGGCGCAGTGGTCAACGGCACTGTCGGTGTCATCAAGTACCTTGCGAGAGCTCCGCGAATGAATTCGGCTTCAGACTTGCCCAAGGCCTTTGCCCTGCGCCGAAGCGCCTTGCGCAACTTTGGGCTGACACGGAAAGTGAATCGTACATCCTGCATCGTTGTCCGACAGAATATTCGACTGTCTGACAAAAAGAAAGTCAAAGCCCTATGCTCGTGCCCGCTCGGCTAGTCGCGACAATACTCCGTAAGGCGACTGCTCCGGCGTGACCATCACCTGGCGCGAGACGATGAGCGTCTGCTCGAGCGCAAACTGACCCGACAGTACAGCGTGGCTCACCATGTCTGTGTATACCATCCAGCTTGAGCCGGGAGGAAACTCCCAGTGCTGTTTTGGGCAGTTCTGTTGAAAGGAAGAATTCTCTTTAAGGTAGTTGTGGAAGCGCATCATGAATTCGTCATAGGGAGAACGCTTTAATGATGGGACCGAGGCCCCACAACCCAGCGTCGCAAGCACTCGCTTTACTGCCGATGGCTCCATCGACGACGGGAGCGGCACAGACGTGCCGTCGTTGAGCTTGCCTGCGGTCATCTTCTCGACCAGCGCGCCAAAAGTCTCCGTTGTAATCCAATTCCGCGTGCGCTGCGGATTGATGTTGTTGAAGAAGCGCAAAATGCGATCGCCATGCGTGGGACGGGTTGGGAAAGCATCAGTGTGCAGAAGATCATTGCGTTTGCGCAATGTCAGATCGCGTCCTTCTTCCTCTTCCGGACGATAGCTCGCGTAGTCCACCCTCCAGCGCGCCTGATAAGGAGCGAGAAATCTAGATAAGAAACCGATCACATCATCGGAGTAGCGCCGCATAATCCCCCGCAGCCGTTCGGCGGCTGCTGAATCCTGCGCCTCGAAGCCTGTGATGCGGTCTTCAAGTGGACGATAGGCAATATTCTTGTGGTAAGCTCCGCCGACCTGTTGATGCCCAATTAAGAACTCGACATCACCGCTGGGAATGCTGATAGGCGTCTCGGGGAAAAAGAAGATGTTGCCCGCTTCCAGAAGCACGCAGTACTCGCGCAAGCGCTCTGGCTGCTGCAGGTCGCGTCCAAGGTCCGATCGAGTTATCGTGACAAGCTGCATGCCTCAGCGCCTCTCCGTCCAAGTTTCCAGATCGATCACTGTCGAGAACGATTTTACTCATACCGACTTTGGCAAGACTCAAAAGCACCAGCCCTGGACACTGGCGTAAACGGACGTAAGTGAACGTAAATGCTTCAGCCATTTCCCTCGCTCAGGACGTCAGTCATCTCATTCTGAGATCAGGCTTTTTGCCAAATTGGTGCTGCGAACATTGTCCTAAATCGAGCCATTTCAAGCTCCTAAGCTCCTAAAAATACTTGTCATTTGCCCCTAAATCGGGCCTAATAAAGATGCTGGACTGTTGTCTGAATCCCTTCTGGTTTCGCTCTTCTATACCTTATCCCTGGCAGCGGGTGTAGCCGGAACGGCTTTGAATACTTGTGCTTAGCGCAACTATGCAGAAGATTGCCCTACTCTACGACGCCAGCCAGGCGGTCCTTTCTACTTTCGACCTGGACGAGGTACTGGAACAGATCCTCAGTATTGTTCGGGACTACTTCCGCGTAACCAACTCCGCGGTTTTGCTGTTGAACCCCAGTACTCAGGAATTCGTTGTTCGCACTTCGATTGGACGTCCGCTAAACGAGTCGGACATTAGCATCCCATTTGGGAAAGGCCTGATCGGCAGTGCTGCAAAACTTAAGCGCCCGGTTTACGCTCCGGATGTTAGCCAGGATTCGCGCTACATCGGCCATTTTCCCGATACAAAATCAGAGGTTTCGATACCGCTGATGGTGCGCGACGAAGTGGTCGGAGTCCTCGATATTCAGAGCGAAAAGCACGACGCCTTCGACTCCGAGATGCTCGACCTGCTTACCCTATTTTCAACGCAGGCTTCGATCGCGCTGGAGAACGCCCGCCTTTATACGCTGGAACGACGTCGCAGCAAGCAGATGGAAGCGATCAACGCAATCGCGCGGCAGACGACTGCGCTATTGAACCTCGATGAGTTGCTAGGAAAAGTATGCGATCTGGTGCTCGATACCTTTCCCGTGGATCATGTCGTTGTACAGCTTCTCGACGAAGATCAGCACCTGACCGTGCGCGCTCACAAGGGTAAATTGACGCCCATCCTGACGCACGGAGCGGCTCTTCCTTCCGGAACCGGAATGGGAATGCGCGCGCTGGAGCAGGCAAAGACAGTCGTGGAAAATGAAGTGGCTTTTGTTCCTCATTACATGGCGAGCTTCGTCGAAACCCGATCCGAGATGTGCGTGCCGCTCATCTTCTTCGGTAAAAAGCTCGGCGTGCTGATGCTGGAGAGCGCCACGTCGCACAACTTCACCGCCGAAGACGTTCCTCCTCTGGAATCGGTCGCCGACATTTGCGCAGGCGCCATCCAGAACGCACATTATTTCGAGCAGGCGCAACAGCTCGCGTATCGGGACGGCCTTACCGGCATCTACAACCGCCGCTACTTCGAAATGCAGATCGCGACCGAAATCGAACGTGCATCGCGCTATGAAGGGCGCCTGACGATCATCATGATCGACATCGATCACTTCAAGCGCCTTAACGACGAGTTCGGCCATCTTCTTGGCGACGAAGTCCTGCGACAGGTCTCGAGCGTGTTCGTGCAGCAACTGCGAAAAGTTGACGTCGTGTGCCGGTACGGCGGCGAAGAGTTTGCCATTTTGGTACCGCAGACGTCGGCGAAGAATGCAATGGAGGTCGCCGAGAAATTGCGGCGCATGGTTGAGGCCTACCGCTTCCCCGGCGTGCCGGTAAAAGTCACTATTAGCGCCGGAGTCGCCGAGTTTCCCGCCAGCGGCCGCACACGGGACGAACTGGTCGCCGCCGCCGATGCCGCCCTATACGCGTCCAAGGAAGCCGGAAGGAATCGTGTATCACCCACCTCGGCAGCTCGAAAGACAACTGCTTAACCCAGAAGTCGTCACGAAGGCAACAGCGGAGGTCACAAAGGCTCCCTTCGTGGCCTCGTTTTTCCTTTGTAACCTTCGTGTTCGCCCCGGGTTCTACAATTCTTGAAACCAAATCTGAACTTTCGCGTAGATACCACCATGTACACAGTTGAGCTGCAGCAGGTCCGCAAGAGCTATGACAAGTTTGTCGCTGTGAAGGATCTGTCCCTAAGCATCGAGCAAGGCAGCATCTTTGGCCTGCTTGGCCCGAATGGCGCAGGAAAAACCAGCACGATTCGCATGATGATCGGCATCACTGTTCCCGATTCGGGCCAGGTCTGGATGTTTGGCCAGTCCTTCCGGCGAGATCATCTGAAGCGTATCGGCTATCTGCCGGAGACCAGCGGCCTTTACAAGAAGATGAAAGTCAGCGAGCAGTTGATCCTCTTTGGACAGTTGCGCGGACTCTCCGCCGCCGATGCTCTGGCGCGCGCGAGCAAATGGTGCGAGCGCATGGAGATCGCAAGCTGGATGAACAAGAAAACCGAAGAGCTCTCCAAGGGAATGCAGCAGAAGATGCAGTTTATCGCCACACTGCTGCACGATCCCGAATTCCTGATTATGGACGAGCCTTTCTCCGGCCTCGATCCTGTCAATGCGGCGCTGCTCAAGGACGTGCTGCTCGAACTGAACAAACAGGGGCGTACGATCCTGTTTTCGACTCACCGCATGGATCAGGTCGAGAAACTGTGCAGCTCAATCTGCCTCATCAATCGCGGTGAAGCGGTGCTGCAGGGCAAGCTCAAAGAGATCAAGGGACGCTACGGGCGCAGCAATGTTCAGATTGAATACGAAGGCTCCGACGAGTTCCTGCGCGAGAATGGCCTGGTGCAGTCGTTCAACAACTATGGGAACTATGTGGAAGTGCGCATGGCTCCGGGCGCGGATTCGCAGAAACTGCTGCAAGCCGTGGCTCAGCGCTCGCGCGTGAACAAGTTCGAACTGGTCGAGCCGTCGCTGGAAGACATCTTTATCGACACCGTGGGGAAAGCCGATGCATAACATTTTTCTTTTTGCCCGCCGCGAGTACCTGGAAACCGTGCGCAAGAAGTCATTCATCGTGATGACGATCCTTTTGCCGGCGATGATGTTCGGCTTTACCGTGCTGCCCAGCATGATTGCGTCGAAGAAATCTGGAGAAGTTCAGAAGCTGGTGATTGCGACTTCAAACGAGCAATTTGGCAACGATGTCCGGGACAAATTCATGGCCTCTCCGGTAGAGGAGACCGCTCCGAAACGGCGCAAGGACAATGCTCCGCGCAGCTTCGACATTCAAGTCGACACAAATATCTCGCCGGAGAATGAGGCTGCGCTGACGCAGAAGGTAAATTCTCACGAGATCGACGGCTATCTGTGGGCTCCGGCTGACGCACTGGAAAAACGTAAGCTCAGCTTTCGTGCCCGCACTTCCAGCGATTTCGAAACCCAGGGCGCGCTCGGCAATGCAGTGCGCGAAGCCCTCTTGCGCCAGTCGATGCGCACGCACGGTGCCAGCGCTGACGAAATCGCCGACGCACTCAAGCCGGTCGATGTCGATACCAAGAAAATTGAGAACGGAAAAATCAGCGAATCCGGCGGACTGGCAATGTTCTTTACCGCTCTGCTGCTGATGATCATGCTTTACGTGACCATCCTCATGTACAGCATGAGCGTGATGCGTTCCGTCCTGGAAGAAAAGAATTCGCGCATCTTTGAAGTCCTGCTCTCGGCTGCAACGCCCAAGCAGCTTATGGCTGGCAAGATCCTGGGCGCAGCGGGAGTCGGTTTGACGCAGATTGCTATCTGGACTCTGGCGGCATCGCCCTTTGCTGCGCAATCGATCAGCATGTATGGCGAGAGTTTTCATCTGAATCTCACCGTAGCCAATATGATCTTCTTTGGCGCGTTTTTCATTCTGGGATTCTTGTTGTACTCGGCTCTTGCGGCAGCGCTCGGCTCGGCAGTCACTTCGGAGCAGGAAGCACAACAGTTCCAGTTCGTGATCATGATGCCGCTAATCGTCTCAGTGATCTTCATGACGCCGGTGATCCAGCAGCCGCATTCCACTCTAGCAACCGTGCTCTCGCTGATTCCGTTTTGTACCCCCTTGCTGATGTATATCCGCATTCTGGTCGAAACACCGCCGGAATGGCAGATTGCGTTAAGCCTTGTGCTCTTAATAGGCACGATCTATGCAATTCTCGCCATCTGCTCGCGCATTTACCGAATCGGCATTCTCATGTACGGCAAGCGTCCAACTCTGCCGGAGATTTTGAAGTGGCTGAAGTACGCGTGAAGAGCGAACACGAAAGTCAACGAAGGAAAACAACAAGGTCACGGAGTCATAGCAGACTCGCTACGAGTGGCGCGCACCGACTGAAGGTGTTAGAAATGTCTTTCAGTAACTTACCGAGGTGACCCTCCCCTAGCTATGCCGATTCAAGACCGAGTTGCCGCTGCCAGACGCATGGACGAGACTCTTCGCTGCATTATTCAGCTCGCTGGATTCCGCTTAAAATACCGGATCAGCGCCAATCCGCCGGTCACAACAGATCTCGGCGAGAGTCCCGAGCTGGTGGTCGATTTCGCCGGCCCAGACAGCGCGCTGTTGCTCGAGCGCAATGGTGAACTGCTGCGCGCACTAGAGCACATCGCCCTGAAGGTGCTGCGGCTCGAATCCGAAGAGCACGACAAGCTCAGCTTCGACTGCATGAATTTCAAGAAGATGCGCGCAGAAGAGCTGAAGCTGGCGGCCGAAGTCGCAGCGGAGAGGGTGCGCAAAACCGGCCAGCCCTACCAGTTCGCTCCCATGTCAGCTCGCGAAAGACGAATGCTGCACCTCGCGATGCGTGATCACGCCGATCTCCGTACCGAAAGCTCCGGCGAGGCAGAACGGCGGTTCGTTGTCGTCTATCCCCGAGATTACAAAGGCGCTGCCCCTGCGCCAATGATGCGAGGCCGCGGCCGACGCTGAGCAACCCAAATTCCCACACGGTAAACAAGGATCCTGCGGACGCGCACGGATAGGTCTATCATCCGTGTAATCCCTAGTAATCTGTGTTAATCGGTGTGAGCTTTTGTCTTTGATTTTGCGCCTGAATGCCGACGGCGGCCCTTTGTTTTACACTTGAAATATAGGAGCAACACCAACCAGTGGCGATTTACCTCCCTGGAACCCAGGAAGAGCAGGAACTCGCGCTCGACGAACTCACTCCGCGCGAGATCGTAGGCGAACTCGATAAGTACGTTGTCGGCCAGAACGCCGCCAAACGTGCCGTGGCGATTGCGCTGCGCAATCGCATGCGCCGGCAGAAGCTTGCGCCCGAGCTGGCGGAAGAGATCATGCCGAAGAACATCATCATGATCGGCCCCACCGGCGTTGGAAAAACCGAGATCGCGCGCCGCCTCGCCCGCCTGGCCAACTCGCCATTCCTCAAAGTTGAAGCTTCCAAGTTCACGGAAGTCGGCTATGTCGGACGCGATGTCGAGTCCATGATCCGCGATCTGGTCGAAATCGCCATTGACATGGTCCGCGAAGAACGCCTCGAAGAAGTTGAAGACAAAGCTGAGATCAACGCGGAAGAGCGTCTGCTCGACCTGCTTCTGCCTCCCGTCCCGCAATCGCAGCCGAGTGCGGGCCTGGCTCTTGGAACCGGAGACGGTGAACACTCCGGCGACTCACAGTCGCGCACGCGCGAGAAGTTGCGCCAGCAACTGCGCGAGGGCAAGCTCGACGAGCGCATGGTAGAGCTTGATGTCCGCGAGCGCTCGATGCCTGCCTTCGAGATCATCTCCAATCAAGGCGTCGAGGAGATGGACATCAATATCAAGGACATGCTCCCCAACATCTTCGGCCAGCGCACCAAGAAGCGGAAGATGAAGGTCAGCGAGGCCTTCGAGTACCTGATTCAGGAAGAAGAGCAGCGCCTGATCGACATGGACCAGGTAACGCGCACAGCCGTCGAGCGGGTAGAGCAGTCGGGCATCATCTTCCTCGATGAAATCGACAAGATTGCCGGCCGCGAAGGCGGGCATGGCCCCGATGTCTCACGCGAAGGGGTGCAGCGCGACATCCTGCCTATCGTCGAAGGCACAACGGTAAACACTCGTTACGGTATGGTCCGCACCGACCACATTCTGTTCATCGCCGCCGGAGCATTCCACGTCTCCAAGCCGAGCGACCTGATTCCCGGGCTGCAGGGCCGCTTCCCAATTCGGGTCGAGCT
>DATLKS010000767.1:0-2308 GCA_035538255.1 Terriglobales bacterium | reverse complement strand
TTGAGGATTCAGTCGACGGGTTTTGTATCGGAGGATTGCTGAGCGGCACGGCGGGGGCGCTTCCCGAGGAACTATGTGCCCTGACCGCAAGTGTGCGACGCGCTTCGCAGAAGCCTCTGTTTGCCATGATTTTTCCCGATGTCACGGTCGAGGCGTTCGAGATGACCCGTGCGGTTGCCGACGGCGGCGCAAAAGCGATCCTGGTCGCCGAACCACACTACCTTTGCCAACCGGACGAGTGTGGGCTAGTCGAAATGTTCGCAGAACTTAGAAAGTCAGTTTCTTGCTCGCTGCTTTTTGCCGATTGCTTCGCCGAAGCAAGAATAGCTACCAAGACGATCACGAATTTGATAGCCAAGCGGCTGGTCGATGGGGTTTTCGAAGCAGCCGACGCACATTCCCTGGTCGACCTTCTGGCCCTGCACCCGAACGTTCCGGTTTACTCGGGGATAGAAGATCTTCATTACGTGGCGTTCATGCTTGGGGCCCACGGCGCCATCTCAGATTTGGGAACTGTGTTTCCTCGTGAGCTCGGCAGGGTATATCGTTCCGTTCAGAATCATGAGCACCAGGATGCCAGGTTCGAGCACGAACGTTTGGTACGGTTGTGGCGGGTGCTCAGCTCCCGCACGCAATCTGAAGCTCGGCTACGCTCAGCTCTAGGCGCGCTAAACCGCAAGACGGGAGTCGCGCGAAGTCCGCAAAGTGCGCTGCCAAACGAGGTAGGTCATGAAATTGCCGCCACTTTGCGCCGCGAGGGATTGCTTCGAGCGCCGCTTGCATAGACTCATTGCCGTATAGGGATCAAAATCGCGGGCGGTCGTCCACTTAGGACTTCCTGTCCGCGCTAAGAGCCTAAGCGCTCGGGCCGCGCAGAGCGATTTCGATGAATGTAGGTTGCTGGCGCAAGTGTGCGCCATGTTGAACCAGACTCAGCCCTGAATGGGAGACATGATGCGCACCCTGAAATCCTTTATACGCGGCCAGTGGCGCGATGGAAGCGTAGTCGTCAGAGACATTAATCCAGCTAAACCTTCAGAACCTGTGGCCCAGGTATCGCTGGCGGATCAGGCCATGGCAGTCGAAGCGCTTGAGGCGGCTGCTCGCAGTGCGGTGGCCTGGGAAGATACTCCGGCCCCGTCGCGCGGCGAAATTCTGCGGCGAGCCGCAGACATTCTGCAGCAGCGCATTGAAATCGTTGCCAGGGATCTGGTGCTAGAAGAAGGCAAGACCCTGGCCGAAGCTGCTGGTGAAACTGGGCGCGCGGTGGCCATTCTGCGCTATTTCGCAGCGCAGACATTGGAGCCAAACGGGGAGACCTACCCCAGCCACTCGGCAAAAACATTTCTCTATGCGGTTCGCGAACCCACCGGTACGGTCGTGGCCATCACCCCCTGGAACTTTCCCATTGCCATTCCCGCTTGGAAGATCGCTCCCGCCCTGGCTTATGGAAACACGGTGGTTTGGAAGCCGGCAGAACTGGTTCCGCTCACGTCTGTGCACTTTGTCGAAGCGCTGGTTGATGCGGGTCTGCCAGCGGGAGTTGTCAATTTACTGCTGGGGCCCGGCTCCGATCTGGGACCGGTGCTTACGATGCATCCCCACGTTCAGGCGATAACATTCACCGGATCCAACCAGATCGGTCGCAGCATACAGGCGCAAGCAGTCACGCGCGGGAAAAAAGTGCAGCTTGAAATGGGCGGAAAGAATCCGGCGATTGTCCTTGCTGATGCAGACCTCGACTATGCCGCCCTGCAAGTGGCGCGAGGAGCATTCCTCAGCGCAGGACAGAAATGTACCGCCACCAGCCGAGTCATCGTCGAGCAGCCGGTATGGAAAGAATTTCGCAGGAAGTTGATAGACCAGGCAGAGCACATGACCATTGGCGATCCCCTGGATCCGAAGAGCAAACTTGGACCTCTATCTAGCGAGCAGCAACTAGCCACAGTGGATCGATACATCAAGCTTGCGCGAAAAGAGAAAGCGACATTCCTGACAGGGGAGTCGAGCTGGCCAGACTCCGAGGGATACTTTATGCGTCCGGTGATTCTCGAGGGATTATCCCGGACGAGCGCTGTTACACGCGAAGAGGTTTTTGGGCCGGTGGCGACTCTGCTTTCGGCTGCGAATGCAGGGGAGGCACTGGAGCTTGCCAATGACACCCCATTTGGTCTGAGTGCGAGCGTTTTTACCAACGATTTGAATTTGGCGATGCGTTTCACGCGGAAACTCCGCGCGGGCCTGGTAAAAGTAAACCAAGAGACTGCGGGGCTGGAGTTTCAAGTTCCTTTTGGCGGGATGGGAGAAA
>DATLKS010000766.1:0-5670 GCA_035538255.1 Terriglobales bacterium | reverse complement strand
GCGGCTCACCCGCAATTACCGGCCAAATTCATTGCCACTTCCATCGACAGGCAGTTATGCCGATGGGATTGGAATTGCCGGTCATCGAAGACCCTCGCAGTTTTCAGATCGCAGTGATGCGCGTGTGCCAGCAGATCGCGAACGGAGCCGTGCCGCCGGCGAATGCCAAGATGCTGCTGCAGGCGCTCTCGCTGGCCGCTGAGAACATCCGCCAAACACGGCGCTCTCAACTACCCTGGTCGCGCGGATGTGTCCTTTGACCTGGCGCCCAGCACGCAATGGGATATCCCATCATGAGCGATGGGATATCCCGTAGGGATTCGATGGGGTATCCCAATGGGATGGGATGGGATATCCCAATGGGATTAAAACGCCTAAGTCCTTTAGATGATGGAATCACTGGGATTTCGATGTTTTTTGCCCAATCCGTTGATCGTAAAAGGCAGCGACCGTCAGTGAACTGCAGAATGGAGGCTACAGATCCCGATAGCTGATTAGCTCGACGTTCCGTTTTCGGAACAGCTCCAGAGTCGCATTGGATGTCAGCAGCTCCAGCTCGACGGCGCGCGAGGCTTTCAGCTCGGTGCTCGCCTGCAAGAGATCGCGGTCGTTGTATCCCGGATGCGTGACCAGCTCCCATGTGCCGTCCGGCATGGCGTCTATCAGGTTGGTGAGGAGGCCGCGGTCGAGCAGCCCGGTGACCGCGATTCCGATCGTGCCGTCGGTTGTTCTCATGCCGTGCTGCTTCACGCTTTCGAGGAATCGCGACCGGAGAAGGCGCAGCGCCATTACCTGAGCAGACCGGTTCCACGATCGCAGACTGGAATGCTTGTGAGTAGCGGCCACCGCCCAGGGCGGCTCGAACGGATTGCGCACGGCGCGAAGGCGATGGTCGCGCGCCGCCTGAAGCACTCCGCGGGAAATGACCGGCAAGATATGAGAGTGCATGTGGCAGTCCACATGAGAAAGGGAGAGTCCGCGCGACTGCAGCCGCTGAATCTGGGCGGCGGCCTCCGATCGGACTTCGTCAACGCGAATTTGTCTGCAAGCAGCAGCAAGCGCAAGCTGAGCGATGCCACGGCGGAATCGAGCCGTTCTGTTGTTCCCGGATGCGATGAGCGACGGTACAGCGTCAGGGGGCGAAACCGAAGAACCATCCACCAACACCACATGGCAGCCGGCGCCGAGCGCGGCATTCTGCGCGGCGATTGCAACCGCCTCATCGACGGCAACTTCATTCGCCATGATCGTCGCCGAGGTGACGATGCCGGCGCGATGCGCCTCAAAGATAGCGCGATTGACTCCGGCTGTCATACCAAAGTCGTCGGCATTCACGATAAGGCGACGCATGAGATTCCAGTGTAGCAACGAGGTGATCTCGTCCAAGCAAGTGAAAGGAAAAGGGCGCGGCTTAAGCGATTCGATCCAGACAAGGGAAAGGGCACGGCTTGAGCGAAGCGGAGCCGTGCCGTTACGGGCCGAAGTATTGGGGCTTTAGCCCCTGCGGTTTTCCTGTTATTCTCTTGCCCCGCGATGACCATACCGAAACGGAACGCGAATCCTAACCATATCCAATCGACTTTGAGGACCTTCCATATGAATTCCTCCACAGCAGGCAAACGAGGCATCTTTCAAAAGGAAGCAATGGCAAGGTTGCTGATCGATGTTCTGTTTCATTATCGAAATCAAGGAGTGTACCGACTTCATGCGTTCGTGGTTATGCGCGACCACTTCCACACCCTACTCACGATTGATGGACTCGGTACCATCGAAGAAACGTTGCGAAAGATTTAAAGGCGGGTTCTCTTATCGCGCCAAGAGGGAACTTGGGTTCACCGGAGAGATTTGGCAGCGTGTTTGCCGATGAACGGGTGTGGGATGCTGAACAATTCTGTGCGGTCCGCACGTACATTCATAACAATCCAGTCAGGCGGAGAATTGTCTTAAATGCGGCCGATTATCCTTTCAGTTCGGCTCATTCGCTCTATCGCAGACCTCAGGGGCTAAGCCCAAGATCTCGAAGGTTTCGTAGGGCATGGCTCCGCTTCGCTCAAGCCGTGCCCTTTCACTTGCCTGGACAGTACTAAAATAGTCTTATGCAGCGAGCCTACTTAGATAGCAATGCGACCACGCCCATATTGCCGGAAGTATTCGAGGCGATGCGTCCGTACTATCTTGACCAATTCGGGAATGCCTCTTCGATTCATCACTACGGACAGCATGCGCGCGCTGCGGTGGAGCGGGCCAGAGAGTCGGTCGCGAAGCTGCTTGGCTGCAGGGGAGCCGAAATTGTGTTCACCAGCGGCGGCACCGAGGCCGACAACCTCGCCGTCTTCGGATTGACGCATGCCGGCGATCATGTGATTACTTCCCAAATCGAGCATCATGCTGTGCTCAACGCCTGCAAGAGCCTGGAAAAGCGTGGAGTGGAGGTCACCTACCTGCGCGTCGATGGCCAGGCGCTGGTCGATCCCGAGGATATAGGCAGGGCTCTTCGCCCAAACACGAAACTGATTTCGATCATGATGGCGAACAACGAGACCGGCGTACTCGAGCCGGTGGAGGAGATCGGCCGCATCGCCGCCGAAGCTGATGTTTACTTCCACACCGACGCGGTGCAGGCGGCGGGCAAAGTACCGATCGATGTAAAGAAGATCGGCTGTGATCTGCTGTCGATCTCCGGCCATAAATTTCATGGTCCGCAGGGAACCGGTGCGCTCTATGTGCGTCGCGGGACCTTGATTGATCCGCTCTTCTATGGCGGCAACCATGAGCGGCAGCGGCGCGCGGGCACGGAGAATCTGCCGGGAATTATTGGCCTAGGCCGCGCCGCCGAAATCGCGATGCGCGGACTTGATGATGGCACTATGGCGAACGTTGCCGCGCAGCGGGACCGTCTTGAAACTTCGCTGCTCGATGAGATCGACGCTGCAGGCGTGAACAGCGCAGCAGCTCCGCGAGTTCCCAACACCAGCAACATTTATTTCGATCACATAGAAGGCGAGGCGATGGTGATTGCTCTGGACCTGAAGGGACTTGCCGTGTCCACCGGCGCCGCCTGCTCCTCGGGCGCGATTGAACCGTCGCACGTTCTCACGGCAATGGGACTTCCGCCGGAGCGGGCACGCGCAAGTATTCGCTTCAGCATCGGCAAGCACAACACAGAAGAAGACGTGGACTTCGCGCTGTCCGTGGTGCCTGCGACGGTCGCGCGCTTGCGCGAGCTGTCTCCAACTTACACGCACGCGTAACGTGGATACGACCGTCCTTCGAATCCACTATGAACTGTCATCCCAAAGGGCCGATTTTGCCCGAGGGATCTGCTTTTCATCGTTCCGCGTGGGACCGGCGAAAAGCAGATCCCTCACCCGCAAAATCAAAGGCTCGGCCGAATGAGAGCATCGCAGCGGGTTCGGGATGACAGAGTGTTGGCGGGCAAGGCGCGACTGAGGACGCCCAAAGGCTCACAAATGCAGACTGCAGCGCTGGCATATTCGTATTCTCTCTGGCCTCGGCTATCCTAGAGTCAGCCTCCATGAAAAAAGAACTCATCGAGCTGCGCGTAAACGGCAGAAGGCGAGAGATCGCGATTGAGCCCTCGCAGCTTCTGCTGGACGCGCTCCGTCAGGAGCTGCAGCTCACCGGCTCCAAACGAGGCTGCGATGATTCGTCTTGCGGCGCGTGCACGGTGCTCGTGGATGGCACTCCGATGCTCTCGTGCACGATGATCGCCGCTTCAGTGTCTGCCGACGAAGAAGGCAATGCGCCCGAGATCACCACGATCGAAGGCGTCGCCGAGCATGGCGCGATGGCGGCGATCCAGAGAGCTTACGGTGATTGGGGCGGAGCGCAGTGCGGATACTGCACGCCCGGATTCATCATGACGGTGAAGGCGCTGCTCGAACGCAATCCTGAGCCGAGCGACGAAGATATTCGTCATGCGCTCAGCGGGAATTTGTGTCGCTGTACGGGATACACGCAGATGTATCAGGCGATCAAAGCAGCGATTCGCGCTGAGCAGGAAGGGATCGCGGCGGCCAAGCGATAAATCATGTCAGAGTTCTCAGTCATCGGAAAGCCGGTCGCGCTGATCGACTCGGCGGGCAAGACCACCGGAGCAGGCAAGTACGCCGACGATCTCTCGCTGCCCGGGATGCTGATCGGGAAGATCCTGCATTCGCCGTATCCGCATGCGATCATCAAACGCATCGACGCGAGCCGCGCGCTTCGACTTGATGGAGTTGTCACAGTCGTGACCGGCGCTGATGCGCCGAACAAATATGGCATTCTTCCCGTAGGCCACGACGAGACGGCGCTTGCTCTAGACAAAGTTCGCTACGTAGGAGACAACGTTGCCTGCGTCATCGCCGAATCCGAATCGATTGCAGAGCAGGCTCTCGAACTCATCGACGTTGAATACGAGCCGCTGCCGGCCTACTTCGATCCGGAAGAATCGATGAAGGCCACCTCTGACCTGATTCATGCCGAGAAGCCGAACAACATTGAGAAGGACTATCACCACGTCTTCGGCGATCCGGAGCAGGGTTTTCGCGAGGCAGCGCACATCATTGAAGGCCGTTATCTGGCCGGCGAAGTAACCCATGCGGCCATGGAGCCGCATTCGACGCTGGCCAGCTTCGATTTTGATTCCCAAACTGGGCAGCCGGGACGGCTGACGGTGTGGTCGTCCACGCAGGTGCCTTACTACCTCCAGCACAAACTCTCGATCGTGCTGGAGATGCCCATGGCGCAGATCCGCGTGATCAAGCCGCTGGTCGGAGGTGGGTTTGGGGGCAAGAGCGAGATCATTCCACTGGAGATCATCACGGCAGTCGCAGCGCGCAAGGCAAGAGCTCCGGTGAAGATCACCTATACACGCGAAGAAGTCTTCTGGGCGCATCGCGGACGTCCGCGCACGATCATCGATCTCAAAACGGGAATAAGAAAAGACGGCAAAATCACGTCCGTTGCGGCGCGGGTGATCCAGGATGGCGGTGCTTACTGTTCCTATGGCGTCGTGACGATTCTCTATTCAGGCGCCCTTCTGGGCGCACTCTATGATATTCCCAACATCCGCTACGACGGATATCGGGTGCTCACGAATAAGCCGGCATGCGGCGCCATGCGCGGCCACGGCACGGTGAATGTGCGCTTCGCTTTCGAATCGCAGCTCGATGAACTGGCTGCAGAGATCAGCATGGATCCGGCGCAGATTCGCTGCGTGAATCTGCTCAGGCCGCCATGCATCACGGTCAACGGTCTCCGCGTCCAGAGCTATGGCCTGCCGGAGTGTATCAACAAAGTACTCGAAGGATCGCAATGGGCGGGGCGCAAAGGCAAGCTGGGCCGCGGCAGAGGACTTGGCATTGCCTGCAGCCATTATGTTAGCGGCGCGGCCAACTCGATTATCCGCTCCGACATGCCGCATTCCACCGTGAACATCAAAACCGATCGCGATGGCGGAGTCGTGGTGTACACCGGCGCGTCTGATATCGGGCAGGGATCGGACACAATGGTGGCGCAGATCGTTGCTGAAGTGCTCGGCTGCAAGTTGTCGCGCGTGAAAGTAGTCGCCGCCGATACCGATCTCACGCCGGTAGACATAGGTTCCTACTCCAGCCGCGTAACCTTCATGAATGGTAACGCCGCAATGCGTGCCGCCGAAGAGGT
>DATLKS010000765.1:0-5778 GCA_035538255.1 Terriglobales bacterium | reverse complement strand
GTTCTCGAGTCCGATCTCTTTATCGACGATCAGAAGTTCGAGAAGCGGAGCAGGCTGGCTCCGGATGCAACGATCAGAACTGCCTTTGAAGCGGAGCTTGATAAAGGCCGGCAGGCGGCGAATCGAGTTCTCGCGGCAAAGCCTCAGGATTCTCGTGCTCTGCTTGCGTTGGTGATGGCCAACGGGCTTCAGGGAGACTATGTCGCGCTCATCGACAAAAAGAATCTGGCTGCCCTGAGCTACATGAAGAATTCGCGCGGAATTGCAGAGAAATTGTTAGCGGCTGATCCGACTTGCTATGACGCTTATCTTGCCGTGGGTGTGGAGAACTATCTGTTGAGCCTGAACGCGGCGCCGATCCGCTGGGTTCTGCGTTTGGGCGGCGCTCAGACGAACAGGGAAGAGGGGCTGCAGAAACTGCGTCTCACGGCGGAGAAGGGCCACTACCTGGCTCCCTACGCCCGGCTTCTGTTGGCGGTTGCCGCACTCCGCGACAAAGATCGCAAGACGGCGCGGGACTTACTTGCCGGACTCTCCCAGGAGTTTCCGCAAAATGAACTCTACCGCAAAGAACTAGCCAGACTTCAGCCGTGAACTTCCGCTTACTTTAATTCAGTTGAAGCTATACTGAGAGATGATGCGGTTCGCTCTTCTACAATCTGGCGCGAGGGGAGCTATACAGTTTGCCTGTTATTACGCTGTTACTCTTCTTTTTTTCGCTGTTCCGAGCGAGTCGGCGGGAAAATCTTCAGCGTTTATGCGGGTTCCGCAAATCTAAGCGAAAAATTTCGCTGTTTTTTTCGCTGTTAGCAGCGAAACCGTAATTCCCCAGTTCAGGAGACAATCAGCCGGCACAACAACCGTCCTGCCTACTTCGAAGCCACGGCTTGGGCAGTCGTCTTGCCCGTCATCGTCCGAATCAGTCGGACTTCTTCTTCGCGGTAGGCGTCTCCCGTCGCGGTGAAAATGTCATGAAACCATACGGGCGGAGGCTGGAAGATATAAGGATGCTGCCACGATTCCCACGGATAGTAGGTCTGCGTCTTGCCGGCCACGAAGCCCCAGTTAATGGCACCTATGTGGTGCGCTTTTGCGATTGGGAGGATCGTGTCGAAAGTGCTACCGGCAGAGCGCGCCATGTACTCGGTACAGATGATCGGGCGATGGTAGCGTTCGAGCCAGCGGACGTGCTTCTCGAAGTTCTCCGGCCAACCGTAGTTGTGAAACGAGATCACGTCGGAGAGATCAAGCTGGACTCGCTCCATTGGCGTTAGCTTATCCGGCACAGACCAGTCGCCGTTCCAGACTCCACTTGTGAGCGGCTGAGTGGCCGCGGCTGCTCTCGCCCAGGCAAAGACCTGCGGCAGCAGGGCCAGAACTAATTCACGCTTGTTCTTGGGCTCCAATGCAGAGTACGGCGGACCATTCCCGTTGTCTGGTTCATTCCACAAGTCCCAGGCGAGCACGCGCTGATCGTTCGCGAATGCGTGGACTACTCCACGCACATAGGCCTCAAGCCGGGGATATTGCGTCTCGTCGCGCAATGCGGCGGCTCCTGGACTTTGCACCCATCCGGAATTGTGAATGCCCGGGATCGGTGGATGCTGTGGTCCCAGTTTGGGCGCCGGGTCCCACACTGAATCGAAGAGGACGAGAATGGGCTTTATGTGATGCTTATCCGCAATGCTCAGAAACTTGTCGAGGCGCTGCGTGAAGCCGGCTGAGTCCTGTTGCCATAAAAGATCGTGCAGGAAGACGCGCATGGTGTTCATGCCCAGGCCTTCGGCCCAGCCTAGTTCCTTGTCGATCTGCTGCGGATTGAAAGTATCTGCCTGCCACATCTCGAGCTGGTTGATTGCATCCGCAGGAATATAGTCGCTGCCAACCAGCCACGGCTGTTGCTGGTACCAGGAATTGGCCTTCTGCTCAGACCAGCGGTCGCCGGTAGCAGCGATTGCATGGAGTCGCAGAACTACGATGATCGCAAAGAACGAAAACGAAGATTTCAGGATCTTGCAAATGCGCTTGTTCATGAGTCGTATATGCCGAAAGAGGAATGGAGAAACACGATCCGCTATTTAGGACTCAAAAATCAGCCGAAGTGTACACCTTTTGCTTCGGGTCCGAAGTATACGACTACTGCTGCCAACGTCAGCACCAGTGCTGCAAGAATTCCCATAGATTGCGTGTAAGAGAATCGTTCTCCTAATTTCGGCTCGATGTAACTGATGGAGGAAGCACCCAGCACCCCAAGCTGGTAGGCGAACCCTGGAAAGAATCCCCGCAGCTCTCCGGGAGAGAGCTCGTTGATATGCGCCGGAATCACTCCCCACGCTCCTTGCACCATGAACTGCATGGCAAATCCGCCGGCAATCAGGAGCGAAGTTGTTGGGGAGAGTATCCATAATGGGATTGCGGCGACTCCGAGCAAAGCGGCGGTGACCATGGCACGCCGGCGTCCTTTGCGGTCAGAATATGCGCCGAATGCCAGGCCTCCGCAGATCGCGCCGATCATGGCGATGATGCTGATGATGGCCGTTGCATGCGCACCATAGCCACGTTGCTTGCTGAGGAAAGTGGGATAAAGGTCCTGCGTGCCATGTGACATGAAATTCATCATGGTCATGAGCAGCACGAGATACAGAAAGCGCTTCCAGTTACGCCGGACCACTAACCAGTAGTTGCTCCAGTCGGTGCGCTTCGCATGCCAGGCAGCAGATTCTTTGACTTTCGCTCGAATAAAAAGAGATAACAGCGCCGGAAGTCCGCCAACAAAGAACAGAGCGCGCCATCCAAAATGCGGAAAAATCGTGAAGTACGCAACCGCGGCAAGAATGTTGCCGAGTGCATAGCCTTCCTGCAGGAGTCCGGAGAGAATCCCGCGCCACCGCGCCGGCACCGACTCCATCGTGAGCGATGCACCCACGCCCCATTCACCGCCCATCCCGATTCCATAGAGCAGTCGCAGAATCATGAATGTTCGATAAGTTGGCGCCAATCCGGAAAGGACTTCAATCACGGAATAGAAAACGACATCAAGCATCAGCGGCAGCCGTCGCCCATAACGGTCTGCAAGTAATCCAAAGATCAGCGCGCCCACCGGACGCATCGCGAGGCTGGCCGTGAGGGTGAGCGCTATATCCGGTCGGGTGCGGTTAAACGCATGTGCGACGTCGTTCAATACGTAAGTAAGAATGAAGAAGTCAAATGCATCGAGCGTCCAGCCGAGAAAGCCGGCGATCAGAGCGCTGCGCTGATTTGCGCGATCCGTCTGAACTTCGACGACTGTGGAATTCCGCATTTCGAGGTGGTCTGCCTGTAATTGGGGAGGACGCGGCTGCCCTTCGCTGTTATTTCCGCAGAGCTTCTGCGATAGCTCGCTCCGCAAGCGGCCCCATCACCGCATATCCAGCGTCGTTGGGGTGCAGACAGTCGTAAGTGAGCTCCTGCTTGAGCATGCCTGAACCATCCACCATCGCCGAGTAGTAGTCGAGATAGACAAAGCCGTTTTTCGCCACGTAGCTCTTGATCCAGTCATTGAGAGTGACGATTTGCTGCGGAGGCCGTCGCGTGCTCTGCTGCCGGAGCGAATCGCAGATCGGCATCACGGAAGCCAGCACTACGCGGATGCCGTTTACTTTTGCAAGTTCCGACATTGATGAAAGATTGTCCTCGATGTTCTGGAGGGTTTCCGGACCCGTGTTTCCGGCGATATCGTTTGTGCCTGCCAGGGTGAGTACAACTTTTGGTTGGAGTGCGATCACGTCGGGACGAAAGCGTATCAGCATCTGTGGCGTGGTTTGTCCGCTGATACCGCGGTTGATGTAGGGCTTGCCAGGGAAGAACTGCGCTTGTCCTTTTCCCCAGCCGTCGGTGATGGAGTCGCCCATGAAGACAACCCTGTTCTCACCTGGAGCCGGCGGTGGCGTCTTGGCATTGGCGTCGCGATATCGTGCGAGATTGCCAAAATCGTTAACCATTGAAAGTGCAGCGTGTGCACGTTGAAGCTGCGGTATGAGCCGTTCGAGATCGGGATCAGCCGATTGCGATAGAGCAGGTTGGGTCTGAGCAAAAGCGAGGGAACCAGCGATTGGGAGAACTGCGATGGTCACGACCAGAGTCTTCATGGCCCCGCATGATACATGAGCGACAAAACATCGACAGTTGTGCGCTCTCGCCCCGACGTTCGCCGAAGCCTTTTGAGAAATGCCGGTTGGCGGCATACGAAGTCGCGGTGTATAGTGCGATGCCGAGGAACTGACCGATGCGCGCAGATCGAGTGGAAGTCTCTTGGGACGATAACAAGAAGAAGTGGCTGGTGCGAATCACCGTCGGGGAAGAGGTGATTCGCCGCTATTGCGATGCGCCCAAAAATGCAGATGAGCAGAAGATCCGCGCAGCCGCGCAGAAGACGCTCGCCGATGAAGGATACGACAGCAACGTCGGTCAACTTGTAGTGAAACGATAGCCGCAGCCAGTGAACGGCCAAAAGAGTGATCCACGTCATCTGGGATTTCAGCGTTTCATCCCACCATCGAACTGCTTTTGAGACTGCGTACAAAAGTGACGGAATTTGGGCGCAGCTCTTCCGTAGAGATCCGGCTTACCGCGAAACCATCCTCATCAGAGATCCCGGGCAGGCCGGACACTATCTGACCATCGACGTGTGGGAAGATAGAGATTCCTACTTGCGCTTTAAGGATCGCTTTGCCGTCGACTATCAAAAAACCGACCAGGAATGCGAGAGTCTCACCGCCAGCGAACGGCTCGTTGGAATCTTTGAGCAGGTCTCCTGATGCGGGTCTGAGAGTTCTGAATGGCTCTCTGGCAAAGTTGAACGAAACGATAATTTCATGCACGCTGTGTCCCCGGTTGGTGGCCTATCGAGAGGAGATCGGACGCGTAAAACGCCGTGCCTATGCAGACTGGGAGTATTGGGCGAAGCCTGTGCCTGGCTTCGGCGACCCCAATGCGCGTGTGCTGATTCTCGGACTCGCGCCCGGTGCGCATGGCTCGAACCGCACCGGGCGACCGTTTACAGGCGATGGCTCTGGATATTTCATGTATCCGGTGCTCTATGAAGTGGGATTCGCTTCGCAATCTCTCGCCACGAGCCGTGACGACGGCATGAAGCTCACAGACGCCTACATCACCGCAGCGGTGCGTTGCGCCCCTCCTGCCAACAAGCCTACCCCCGAGGAGATCGCCAACTGCTCGCATTTCCTCGATGCTGAATTGGCGGCCTTAAGTCGAGTCAGGGTTGTGGTCGGTTTAGGGAGGATTGGATTCGACGCTTACCTGAACCATCTGCGACGCAGTAAGGTAATTGCATCTCGAGCGCCGTATGAGTTTGGTCATGGGGCTCAATATCGGATGCCGAACGGCGTGATCCTGCTTGGGACCTACCATCCGTCGATGCAGAATACGAATACCGGCAAGCTAAGTAAGGAGATGTTCCGCAAAATTTTCGAGCGTGCCAGAAGCCTGCTTGCCAATGAAACGGCAGTTGGGCGAAGAAGATCGGCGACGGTGTAGTGCAGCTTCGTTTATCCCACGTATCGCTCGAATCATTCAATTCTGTTTGGGGACGGGCAGAGCATCTGAATATAATGATGATGAAACGTTCGCCCGGTCCTGGCCGAGACTGACGCCAGGCAGTAAATGTATCGTGGAATGGCAGCGAGTATGGCCCTAACCATTTCTAAGGAGCAAGCATGGCAATTCCTAAGACGGACAAAATTTGGCATAACGGCAAGCTGATTAACAGGGACGACGCCA
>DATLKS010000764.1:0-3608 GCA_035538255.1 Terriglobales bacterium | reverse complement strand
ACCAGCGCCCGCAGTAACGTTTTCGGAATGCCCAGCAACCAAAAATGGCGGTGCAGAGCCGCCAATTTTCGCGGCGGCAACCTGATACCTGAAAGCGGGATGTATCGGTCCCCAGTCGGATGTTTTGTTCCACGCGCATTTGGCGCGGTGGGATTCTAGCAGCGGAATGCACAAGGTCACTTCTTGCTAGGACAAGAATGCCAGGCTGGAACGTCACCAGCCTGGCAATTCCCCAGGAGACTACGGCAAAGCTATTCTTACTGCGACAAAGTGATAGCCCGCTCCGTCGAAGAACAGCATACCGCGGACTCGGATGGCAGAGCCGTTGTTGACCGCGCTCAGTCCTTTCAGTTCTGTTCCGGGCTGCTGATACACCGTGATCGCATTGACGCCAGTCAGCTTGAAGAATGCGGATTCTGCAGGCAAGCTTAATGTAAATGTGGCGGAAGAAGAACCGCTAGCTACGTAATTACTTACGGTTCCGCTCAATGCCTGCTTCACCAGCACAACCTTATCGGCGTTGATCGTGCTGTTGGTTTGCATGCCACCGCTGCTCTCTACCTGCACGTTCTGTCCCTTGGCCACGTTAGCCGCGTTGCTGAAGCTAAAGCTCAGCCCGGACATATCAACGTGGTGAAGATCGGCGCGGAACGAAGTCGATATTGCGCTTACATTCACGTTGATGTTCGAACCAATGTTCGCCGGCGAGAGACCGGAACCAACCCCATCTTCATCTACTATCGTGAATTGGGTGAGCGGGTTAGTGACGCTGGTTATGATCCCTTCAGCCTCTATCCCCTCGTTCTCGACAAGCTCAACTTGTTTGGCCAGCAGAGAGCCATCGGGCTGAGTCGTCGCTTCCACTTCGACCAGCATGCCTTGTTTCAAGTCGTTGTAGGTGTTCAGGCCATCGGAGTAGCTGGTGTTCGAGTTCACGTTGACCTTGGCGCTCTGTGGCATCATCTGAAGCGAAACCACGAAAGCATTGTTGCTCGGTGCCGCGTTGATCGCGCCAACCACCTCAAACGCGCCGGATTCCTCCTCCTGCGCGTTTTCGGCCGCCACAGCTGCAGCCGAGGCAGTGAAGACCGGATTTAGCGCGGTCACGTTGCCGCCGGCATCGAAGGTCAGTGACTGCGCCGCATTAAGATCGAAGCTCACTACGCTTGAAGTTCCAATGCTCAGGCTGTTCAATGGCACGTTTGCCGTGCCGCTCGCGGACAGCTGCTTTTCCACGGGAGTCGTGCTTCCGGCCGGAATATAGGTGATCTCCGCGCCCGAGTAAGAGATGCTCGCCTGGGTATAAGTACCGCTCGGCACATCGCTCAAAGCCAGGGTTTCGACTGTTCCCGCCAGGTGTGATGCTTCAATTTCGTCAGCACTGGAGAGCACGGTCACGCTGCCTCCACTCTGATTGGTTAGTGTGATATTAGTGATCGTCAGTTCCAGTGCAAGGACTGAATCGGCTGGAGCATCGCCGATCTTGAACTGTGTGCTTCCTGGCGTGACGGGGTTGGAATTTCCACCCCCACAGCCGGTTATGAGCAACAGACCACCGAATAGCACCACGCAAAACAGGCGCCACCAATGGGCCTTGCTATATGCGAACCTCTCCACAGATGAAATAGTTTTGATTTTCATATCGCCTCCTCCAAAACTGGATCGTTTGCTTTAGTTGCTGTTACGAGCTGAAGAATCGTGACCTCCCAATTGCTGAAGCTGCTTCGGCTTGGTGGTGCAAAGCCTCGCAAGCTGCGGCCACCGCAGACGCAGCATTGATCTTGAGCATCCGAAAGGAAGTTGCAATCCAAGCAAAGGACGGCATCGCGCAAAGCGATAAAAGTCGATTTACTGGGAGCGACCAGATCGGTTTCCATCGGCCTAACCTCCTCACGCGCCAGCGAGATTCAAACTGCGCCTCGCCAGCGGCGTCGCAATTTAGTTGTCAAGGAAAACCGAACTCAGACTCGCAACGGCCACTTCTCGAAGTCTGTAAGAGCAGCCGCTCTGCCAAACGAGGATAGGTCCTAAGTGCTTTGTTTTGAATGGAAACTCAGAGAGACTGGGCTCTGATCTTGGGTCGAATGAATACAGGCATGTGTCGGTGCAACCCATATGCTTGTTTCATTTCGAAATTCCCTCAAAACGGGCGAGGACACAACTGAAACCACCGTTGATGGAGAGATGGGCCGCACGGCAGTGACGGCCCAGGCGTGTACCCGTCTTAACGCGGATCTGAGGGATCTGCTTGCGAGCCTTGCTGTTCCGTTTCAAGCATAGATTGCTCCTCATTCCGCTCCTGCCGATCTTGCCCTTCTGCTCGCAGCTCTTCGAGCGGATCATCACGATCCATGTTCTTGTCCTGGTCGCGCTCCCGCTCAATTTCAGGCCGCATTTCCTCGGTCGGGCGGGGCGCCTCAGGGCCGGAACCTAAACCGACTCGGCTTGAGAATCCTGCGTTGACAAGCACTGGGGTTCCGGAGCCGATCACACTTTCAAGTTGCACGATACCTTCATCAACGTCAACTTCCGTGATGCTGTGCCGGTCAACTTCCACTTCAAACCTGGTGCCGCGCACGGAGATAACCGCACTTGGCGTCCCAATCTGAAACGACGGCGTGCCGCCAATGCGCTTCTGTATCTCAGCGCGGATGCGGCCAAGCAAGAGCTGGATATAGCGGAAATCATTCACAGCCGGTTGATTCAAAACTACGCGCGTGTGCGGCCGAATCAGCACGTCGCTGCCATCCTGAATGCGCAGAAGGACTCGTCCCGCGTCAGTCGAGATCATTGTTCCCGGAGGTAAAATCTCGCCGCGAGCAGGCCCAGAGACGGCCTGTGCGGGCAGTTGCACGACGACCTTTCCCTGAAAATCGTAAACCTTTGCTCCAGCATAGGGAGCATTCAGCGGCGGCACTGCCTGTTGTGCCGCCGCGGAAGTGATCGTTAAGATGCACCAGCAGATCAACGCTGTAAATAATTTTGTATTGAGCCGATTGAAATTCATTGAAGTGCCTCCGCAACTGCACGGCTAGCCAACGGCAGCGTGAATGAAAAGCATGTCCCGGAATCAGAATCGCTGCTCACAGCCACTCGCCCCCCATGCTGTTCGCAGATGCGTTTTACGAACGTCAGCCCTAATCCCCATCCGGAAATAGACTCGCTGTGCTGGGGAGAGCGGTAGAACTTTTCAAAGAGGTGTTCGAGCTCGGCCGCAGCAATGGCGGGCCCCGAGTTGCGGACGCTAAACTCAAGTTCGCGCTCGCGGGGGGTCACGCTCAGGGTTACCTCGCTATGTTGGGGACTGTACTTGATGGCGTTGCTTAAGAGATTAAGGATGACGCCGGAAACGAGCGCTTCATCGCAGTCTATTGTGGCGTCCTGCGCGATGAGTTTTGTTCGTATGCTGACGCTTGCTGACTGAGCCAGAGGCCGTATGATTTGTTCGACGTGATCGATCATTCGTTCCACAGAGGTTTCCTTTACTCTCAATGGCCGAACTCCCGAATCTAATCGCAACACTTCGAGATACGTGTTGATCATCGCGACTAGTCGTTGTGACTCGCGAAAGATTGTCACCGCCGCTTTGGCGCTGGCCTGAGCCGTGG
>DATLKS010000763.1:0-1638 GCA_035538255.1 Terriglobales bacterium | reverse complement strand
GGCTCACCCTGCAAATGCCGCAACGTGTTCTTCAACTTCATCGACTGAATGAACAGATCGTGCTCCGGATACAGCCCGGGCGCGGTCATCGGCGACTTGAAATAAAAGCTCAGCCACTCCTGAATGCCGAGCCCGCACAGCTCCCAGCTTCGTTTCGCCAGATCAAGAAACAGCACAAGGTCCAGAACAATCGGTGCCGCGAGGATAGAGTCGCGACAAAGAAAATCGACCTTGATCTGCATCGGATAGCCCAGCCAGCCGAAGATATCAATATTGTCCCAACCTTCTTTGTTGTCACCACGGGGAGGGTAATAGTTAATGCGGACCTTGTGGAAAATATTTCCGTAGAGGTCGGGATATAAAGCCGGTTGCAAAATGTGCTCGAGCACACCCAGCTTCGATTCCTCCTTGGTCTTAAACGATCCCGGATCGTCGAGCACTTCGCCATCGCGATTACCCAGGATGTTGGTCGAGTACCAGCCGCTCAGTCCGAGCAATCGCGCTTTGAAGGCGGGCGCGAGGACTGTCTTCATCAACGTCTGCCCGGTTTTGAAGTCTTTGCCACAGATGGGCGCCTCGTTCTGCCGCGACAGTTCCAGCATCACCGGCAGATCGACCGTCAGATTCGGGGCGCCATTCGCAAAAGGCACACCTTCCATCAGCGACGCATACGCATAGATCATCGAAGGCGCGATCATCTCGTCGTTCAGGCGCAGCGCCTTCTCGAACGACGTCTGTGACTGGTGCGCCTCTCCCGCTTCAATGTAAGATTCGGTTGATCCGCACCACATCGTAATCAACCGGCTTGCGCCACTAGTCTTCTTGAAGTCGCGGATGTCGTCGCGCAACTGCTCGGCCAAATCCATCTTGGTCTTGCCCTTCTTCACGTTGGGCCCGTCGATTTTCTTCACGTAGTTGTGATCAAACACAGCCGCCCTCGGCTTTACTGACGAAAGAAACGGCTTCAGCTGGTCGAGCAAACGATGGTCGAGCACGCCTGCATTTGAGGCCGCTTCGTACATGTTGTCCTCAAAAATGTCCCAGCCGGTGAAGACAAGGTCATCGAGTCCGGCGAGCGGAACAAATTCCTTAATCTTCGGCGAACGCCCATCCGTGCGTTTGCCCAGCCGCACCGTGCCCATCTGCGTGAGCGATCCAATCGGTTTCGCGAGTCCTTTTCGAATCGCCTCAACCCCGGCGACAAATGTTGTCGCCACTGCGCCCATGCCCGGGATCATCACCCCCAGCTTCCCCTTTGCCGGCGCGATCGTGCCTTGGGGTTGGGATTCGCTGTGCGCCTCGCCTTCAGACTTCAGAGCATTGCTCACTTCCACGTGTGCTCTGCGCGGTGCCGCCTTCGCGGACTTCTTCCGTGTCGCCATAGGTTGGCCACTTCCTTAGTAGGAATCTTGATGTATGTGCAAACCTAGTATGTTCTCGTAGTGGAAGGGGCTTTGGCAAACGCCAGCGGCCAAACGTGCAGAATTGCAGTTCAACTGCAGGGTCGCGTCATCAAGCGGAGAGACAGCCGCTGTTCGACTGTATTCTAAGGGCAGCCTCTTGGCTGCCTCCGCGAGGCATGGCCGGCGGCCTCGGCCACTGTTTCTTGTGGACGATGTGATGAGCCCAATCAATTTT
>DATLKS010000762.1:0-12397 GCA_035538255.1 Terriglobales bacterium | reverse complement strand
AACGGACCAGATAACACCAGCGTGGTGCCGCCCGAGGATGTGGCTGAACTGGCACAATCGGCAGGCATTCCCATTTATATGATCAGCACGCGCGAGGCCAGACTGGAACCGGTTTCCACCGCTGTCTTCGAGCGCATGACCGCGGCCACCGGCGGCAAGGCGTATTTCTCAAAGAACTGGAGAGATGAACGGAAGGCATTCGAGTCAATTCGCGATGATCTCGGACATCTGTACTCGCTTAGCTACTATCCGAAACCTAATCCTAATCATGGTTGGCGCACCATCACAGTGAAATTAGCGGGCGAGCGAAGGAATTTGCACGTGAGAACGCGCAACGGGTACCGTCCACATCCGAGCCGTTACAGTGGCGGGACTGTCGCCGAGGTTTCGACGAGGCCAGCGTCGAGCGACCGTTAGGTAATCACCGAGTCACATTTCGTCGGCAACGCCGCAGCAAGCTGCGGCGTTTTCTTTGCAAGCACAAATACTGATATCAAACTGAACGAGGTCGTGTTCGAGCTGTGGCGCTGAGCGCAATTTCTACAGCTTTGTCATCAATCCGGACAACGTAAGTTGTTGATCTTGCATCTTTCAGCGCTAGTATCGGTGTATCCACAAGCCGAGAATCCCGAAGCCGCGCCTTCGGGCAGGTGAACGCGCAACAGTGACGCACACATCCTGCGGTCCCTTGCTCCACGTCGAGGGGCTGAACATCAATTATCGTCAGTCCGATCGCACTTCTCATGCAGCAGTGATCGATGCTGCCCTCCAGGTCTCCGCCGGCGAAATCGTCGGCGTCTTCGGTGAATCAGGATCAGGCAAGACCTCGCTTGCACTCGCTCTCCTGAATCTCCTTCCCGCAACCGCAGATCGTCGCGCCCAGGTACTTCGTTTCCGCGGACACGACCTTTTGAATGTCAGTGAACCCGCGATGCGGAGCATCCGTGGGAGGGACATATCCATCATGTACCAGGAACCGGCGTTAGCACTGAACCCGGTGATGCGCGTCGGAGACCAGATCGCGGAGGTCATACGCTCTCATGAGAGGATCAGTCGCAGCCAGCGCCGGCAGCTTGTTTGGAAGCTGCTACACAGTGTCTCGCTGGAGAGTCGTCCGGGAATTTACGACGCATATCCGCACGAGCTGAGCGGAGGCGAAAGACACCGCATCGTCATCGCACAAGCGCTGGCCTGCAATCCCTCGCTTGTGATCGCAGACGAACCGACCGCCGGCCTTGATCCAGAACTTAAGCCAGAAATCATGGATTTGATTGCGAGGCTGCGAACCGAGCTAAACGTTAGCTTTCTCGTGATCAGCCATGATCGCAAGATGCTCGCGCGCATCGCAGACCGATTACTAGAGATGTCGGCAGGACGCATCCGTGAACGAGCAATCCCGAGCGCTTCGATCGTGCAACTTCAGCAAAAGGTTTTTGCGAGTATCGAGCACGATGTGGAGCTCAAAACCAGACCGCTAATGATCGTTCGTGGCGCCTCGAAATCCTATTCGAAACGAGGAATCCTATTCCGCTCGCACTCCGCTGTCCCGGCGCTCCAGAACGTCAATTTGTCGATAACGCGCGGTTCGACTTTAGCTCTCGTTGGTCCATCGGGATCTGGGAAAAGCACCCTCGCGAGATGCATGGCGTTGTGGGAAAGATTTGACAGCGGTGAAATCCTGTTCAACGGAAACAATATCTGCGACTTGCCGGCACAGGAGATTCGCAAAATACGTCCGCGAATTCAATTGGTGTTGCAGGACTCTGCGGCCGCTTTCAATCCGAACCTGACGGCGAAAGAAATCGTCGAAGAGCCGCTGCTCATTCAAGGCGGCAGTACAAAAGAAGAGCGCCGCGACAGAGTGATCCATCTGCTGCAAGAGACAGGACTGGATGACTCCATGCTTACGCGCAAGGCGCTCGAGTTCAGTGGAGGACAGCGGCAACGGCTCGCGATAGCGCGCGCTCTGATTCTGAATCCTGAACTCATCATATTCGATGAATCTACCACTGGGATTGACCGCGAAGCTCAGCAACATCTCATGTTGCTGCTGGAGAAGTTAAGGCGATCGCGCGAGCTTACGTCTGTCTTCATCTCGCATGATCACGAACTTGTAAGCCATATCGCGGATTCGGTGGCCACCATGCGCAATGGCACCCTAACCAGCCTGGAGTTCATTGGCGACTCCCGCGGAGCCGCAACAAGAGTCCCGGCCGAGACATTCTCGGCTGCGCAGAAAGCGTTGGCATTGGGAGAAACTGGATGAACGCCGCCAGTTATATTTCACGTCGCCTGCTTAGTGGCATGCTTCTCCTCGCTGGCGTTTCGATTCTTTCTTTTTGTCTATCGTCGTTCGTTCCGGGCAGTTATTTCGACGAGATGCGGCTGAATCCACAGGTTTCTGCGGAAACGCTTGCGCAATTGCGGTCCCAATACGGAATTGATCGGCCGCTGGTTGATCGCTATTTTCATTGGCTCAGCTCGTCTGTTCAAGGGGACTTTGGCCTCTCCATTGCCTACAACATGCCGGTCTCTGCTTTGATTTGGAACCGCTGTCGCAACACGCTGCTGCTCGCTGCAACGTCGACTCTGCTGATCTGGATTATTGCGGTGCCGCTTGGCATCGCCGCAGCTGCACGCCGAGGCTGGGTAGATCATGCTGTCTCCGCCGGCAGCTCTTTTCTGCTTAGCATTCCTGAACTCGGAATCATTCTCGTTTTGCTTGCATTTGCTGTTAGTACAGGGCGTATGCCGGTTGGCGGCATGACTATTCCAACTGAAAGTCTTGGCCTCTGGTCGCAAGCAAAGAATTTGGCTCTGCGGATGGCAATTCCCACATTAGCACTAACACTGGTTGGTCTGCCGATTGTTCTGCAACACACCAGGACGGCGATCAAAGAAGTTCTGGAAGCTCCCTTCATCAAAGCGGCGCAGGGGCACGGCATCGGTTTTCTGCGAGTGCTGCTCCGCCACGTCCTCCCCGCGGCTGCGAATCCGCTGATTTCGCTGCTCGGACTGTCGATTGCCGGGCTGATCGGAAGTTCGCTGCTCGCCGAAGTAGTAACCGGCTGGCCTGGACTTGGACCATTGTTCGTGCAATCGATCTTTGCGCGCGACTTCTATGTCGTGATCGCGATTGTGATGCTTTCATCGTCATTTCTGGTAATGGGCAATGTGTTAGGAGACGTGCTGTTGTGTGTCTCCGATCCGAGGATTCGGACTGAATAGGCTATGACTCGCGCGCGCCTGCAGCTCTCGGTTTTCGTCGCACTCCACTGCGCAATTCTTTGCGCGGAATTTCTTGCGCCTTATGATCCGACTGCTCAGAACCGCGAGTTTTCTTTTGCACCGCCCACGAAAGTGCATTGGAGAGACGAAACCGGAAGGCTACATGCGCGTCCATTTGTGTATGCCGCAAAGGCCAATGCGGAAGGCAGCAAATACGCCGAAGACGGTGCGATCCGTTACCCGATTCGATTTTTATATTCGGCAAAGCCAGCGCATACCGTGAACGGCAGGTTTCATCTGTTTGGCGTGGAATCCCCGGCTCACATATTTCTGCTTGGCACCGATGAATTCGGACGCGATGTCTTCTCCCGACTCTTGTATGGTGGCCGAGTTTCAATTGCTGCCGGTCTGCTTGCAACGCTTATTTCCCTGCTTGTGGGGACTGCGTTGGGAGCAATTGCAGGAATGGCGGGCGGCGCCACGGATGGCTTCATAATGAGACTCACCGAACTCGGCCTTGCTCTATCGTGGTTCTACTTGCTCCTCGGGATCAGGGCGTTTCTTCCGTTGCGCACTCCTCCATTGCAGACTCTGTTCCTCATTGCCGGCGTGCTTGGGCTAACTGCCTGGGCGCGTCCTGCGCGGCTTGTGCGCGGCATGGTGTTGACGGCAAAAGAGCGCGGCTTCGTGATGTGCGCCAGGGGATTTGGCGCGAGCGAGTTCTATATTTTTCGTCGACACTTGTTGCCGCAGTTACTTGCACTGTTGTTAACACAGGCGATTATCCTGATACCGCAGTTCATCATGGCTGAGGTGACGCTCTCGTTTCTTGGATTGGGCGCCTCAGAACCACTCGCTAGTTGGGGCAATATGTTGGCTGACTTACAGCAGTATCGTGTGCTCATATCGTATTGGTGGATGGCTACGCCCATCCTGGCACTCGTCCTCTTTTCCTGGAGTTACTTTGCCATCATGAATATTCTCCGAACACGGGTGCAATTCGTTGCTGTCTAGAACAAACAAAAGGACTCGGTTTCGTACCTTTGTATCGCCGTTGCTGCTGTGTGTTCTACGTGCCTTATCACAAGCTGCTGACGCTCCGGTTCCGCAGCCACTGCTCAAGGGCGAGGAAGTGGAGATTGACTCAGCTCCGCCCGGCACCTATGGCGGCATGCTCGTCATAGGTCAGCGTGCTGAGCCAAAGACACTGAATCCCGTGTTGGCGTTTGATGCTCCCTCACGGGAGGTGATCGGCCGCATGACGGCCGACCTCGTTCACATTAATCGCGTCACGCAGAAACCCGAGCCGGCGCTCGCCAGCTCGTGGAAGATAGCCTCGGACGGTCGCAGATTCACCCTCAAACTTAGACGCGGCTTACACTTCTCCGACGGGCAGCCGTTCAACGCCGATGACGTAGTCTTCACGTTCAAGGTATATCTCGACGAGAAGATTCATTCTCCTCAGCGCGATCTACTCGTCATCAACGGTAAGCCGCTCTCAGTCACCAAACTCGACACATACACGGTTCGCTTCGATCTTGATCAGCCATATGCGGCGGCAGAACGAATCTTCGACAGCCTGGCAATCCTTCCGCGACATTTGCTGCAGCCGTCATATGAACAAGGCAAGTTCGGTGAAAGCTGGAATCTGAATGCTGCGCCTAATGCAGTGGCTGGACTGGGTCCGTTCCGATTGAAACAATATCTTCCCGGGCAGCGCATCGTGCTGGAACGCAATCCGTACTACTGGAAGGTGGATCGCAACCAACATCGTCTTCCGTACGCGGATGAGATCGCATTCTTATTCGTAGGTACTGAGGATGCACAGGTGCTGAGGTTTCAAGCGCGTGAAACGGACATTATCAATCGCTTCGGAACAGATAACTACGGAATTCTGGCTCAGGACCAGCAGCGCCGCGGATACCACGTCGAGGACCTCGGTCCAAGCCTCGAGTTCAACTTTCTCGTTTTCAATCTCAACGACTTGCCTGCCGACAAGTTCCCAGATATCACAGGCGAGCAAGTTTGGTTTCGCGATCTGAAGTTTCGCCAGGCAGTCTCCTCAGCAATTGATCGAACATCCATCGTGCGTCTCGTTTATCAAGGACACGGGGCGGCTTTATGGGGTAACGAAAGTCCCGCGGACAAGCTTTGGATCAACCAATCTTTGCCGCATCCAGAGCGATCCCTGGACCATTCGCGCGAACTGCTGAAAGGCGCGGGATTCTCGTGGAACAAAGATGGCAAGCTCGTCGACAAGCAAGGCAAGCTGGTCGAATTCTCCATTATCACCAGTTCCTCAAATGCCCAACGCGTGAAGATGGCGACAATCATCGCTGACGATCTCGGTCAGTTGGGTATGAGCGTGCACCCAGTACCGTTGGAATTCCGTGCTGTTTTGGATCGCGTGTTCCAGAGCAACAATTACGAAGCTTGCATTCTTGGTCTGGGGGGCGGGGATGCCGATCCAAATGTGGCCATGAACGTTTGGCTCTCCAATGGCGCCACACACGTTTGGAACTTGCATGAATCACATCCTGCGACTCCCTGGGAGGAGGAGATCGATCGTCTGATGAACGAGCAGATGATCACTATCGATTACAATCGGCGCAGGCGACTCTACGATCGCGTGCAACAACTCATCGCCGACAATTTACCGGTAATTTTCCTGGCGACGCCGAACGTGCTTGTCGGCGCTAAGAATGAAGTAGGCAATTTCCGACCAGGAGTTCTCGAACCTTACGCGCTCTGGAACGCGGAAGAGCTCTATCTCAAGCGTCAGAACCTTGCGATCGCTCCATGAGCGTTCGCCGCAGCAACACTTGCAAGTACAACTAGATGAGCACTGCAGTCCTACCTGTCGATGATGCAAAAGCGCTTCTTCAGCGTCTGAGCGGATTCCGCAACCAGCGAAGCCGTCGAGAGTTTCTCGCGCGCCAGTGGGCATGCCTGAGTCTTGACTTGGTCATTCAAATCGCCGACAGAGCCAGAGAGCTGCTTCGCGTGGATGCGCGAGAGTCCCTCGCTCTATCGGCGATTGCCATCGAAATTGCGAGAATGCTCAAAGACGAACTCGCAATGGCGCATGCTATCCGAATCAAAGCAAACGCCGAGTATGCGCTCGGTCGCCATCAATCTGCAGTGACGTTGTATGAAGAAGCGATTAAGTTGTTCGAAGCCGCAGGAGATGAGACCGAATTGGGACGCACTCTCAGCGTCTCTATTCTGTCCCTTCACCTCAGCGGTGACTATGACGGTGCGTTTAAAGCTGCTGAACGTGCGCGCAGCATCTTTAAGGAACTCGGCGACGAGCTGCGCCTGGCTCGTCTGGACATCAATTTGGGGAGCGTTTACTACCGCCAAGACAGATTCTCTGAGGCCCTTGACTGCTATAGGCGTGCATATCGCGTGGTTCTGGATCGGCATGATACCGAGGGAATTGGCGTGGTCCTCAGCAATTTGGCGGTATGCCTGATCAGCGTAGGCGACTTCGCGGACGCGCTACAAACTTACCAGCAGGCCAGGGAAGCGTGCGTAAAGCATGGCATGCCGCGTCTGGTTGCACAGGCCGACTACAACATTGCTTATCTGTATTACCTGCGTGGCGAATACAGCCGGGCGATTGACATGCTCCGCTTTACGCGGGAAAGCTGTGAAAAAGTAGATGACCGCTATCATCATGCACTCTGCAATCTCGATCTTTCCGAACTCTATCTCGAACTGAATCTGAGCGAAGAAGCGGCCGAACTCGCAAAGCGCGCTAGCGCTGAGTTCGAGCTTTTAGGCCTCAAATACGAGCAAGCCAAGTCAATAGCCTTTAAAGCGATCGCCATGAGCCAGCAGGGGCGATCCGACGAGAGTCTTGCAGCGTTCAGCCAGTCACGCGCGATCTTTGCGCAGGAGAAGAACCGCGTCTGGCCTTCGCTCGTCGATCTGTACAAGGCACTTGTTCTGTTCAACGACGGTTATGACCATGAAGCCGGGCAGTTGGCCAAAGCAGCACTCGACTTCTTCGATTCATCGCTCCTGCCCGCTAAGGCCGTTCTATGCAAGTTGCTGCTCACTCGAATCGCGCTTCGTACAAACGATATCAGTGCAGCTCGCGGCGAATGCGTCGCGGCATTGGAGATGTTGAAGGAGACGCAGCTTCCCTTGCTCAACCATCAAGCCTTCCTTCTGATGGGCCACATCCACTCAGCTTCAGGAAACCGTGACGACGCTTACTCCTGTTTTCGCGCATCACGGCACGCTTTGGAAACTTTGCGCAGCAATGTTCGCGGGCAGGAGCTCAAGCTTGCATTCCTTAAGAATCGTCTTGAGGTTTATGAAGTTCTCGTGGACGCATCTTTGCAAATCCCCGGCGAAGCATCAGTACGGGAGGCATTTGGGTTTATTGAGGAAGCAAAATCCCGCATTTTGATGGATCAGATGTTGCGACCTGCAGCCGAAGAGCTTCAGGACGAAGATGTAAGCGAACGCGCACGACAGATCGCTAATCTCCGTAACGAGCTGAATTGGTATTACAGCCTTATCGAACTCGAACAGATGCGATCCGAGCCGGGTTCTGCCGAACGTTTGCGGCGACTTGAAACTCAGGTGCGCACTCGCGAAAGCGATCTCGTTCGCGCACTCCAGGAGTTAAGCTCCGCAGATGTTGCTCAGGTGGCGCGGCCCGAGTTTCGGAGTATCGCTCTGAACGACATCCGCGAAGCAATCGACGATGAAACTCTGATTGTCGAGTATTTTCAAAGTGGAGATCGAATTTGCGCATGTCTGCTGGATCGGCAACGGCTCGAAATTCTTCCGGTCGCTTCGGCGTTGAAGGTAAAAGATGTTCTTCAAATGTTGAACTTCCAGCTCTCGAAGTTTCGCTTGGGATCCGACTACACGCAAGCATTTCAGGACTCCCTGATGCATTCAGCACGCTCGCACTTGAGAAAACTCTACGACGAGCTGTTAGCGCCTATTCGTTCGCGGCTCGACACCGCAAATCTGCTCGTAGTTCCTCACGGTGTGCTCCACTACGTACCGTTCCACGCGCTCTTCGACGGTGCAAAGTATCTTGTTGATGACTACACCGTCTCTTACGCACCGAGCGCCAGCGTCTATTCCGTTTGCGTAAAAAAGAACGTAACCAGAACCGGATCGACGCTTCTGATGGGCATTCCGGACAAGAAAGCGCCCTTAATCGAAAACGAGATCTCTTCTCTGCGCGAAATCTTGCCGAATGCCAAGACCTACATGGGAGCTTCGGCGAACGAGGAGACGCTCAGGAGCGAAGGCCCACGCAGCTTGATCGTGCATATTGCTACGCATGGTCAATTTCGCCAGGACAACCCGATATTCTCGTCGATACGTCTCGGCGATTCATATTTGAGCCTCTATGACCTGTATCGCTTGCGATTGCCGGCCGAATTAGTGACACTCAGCGGTTGCGCCACAGGCTTGAACGTCATTGCAGCGGGCGATGAGTTGATTGGACTGGCTCGCGGGTTGCTTCAGGCCGGCGCTCGATCCCTGCTGCTGAGCCTCTGGGATGCACACGATGCCAGCACCACCGAGTTCATGCGCAGCTTTTATCGCCATCTTTGCCGAGGAAGCGCCAGAGCCGCGGCTGTACGAGAGGCGATGCTGGAAGTTCGACAACGATTTCCTCATCCTTATCAATGGGCGCCATTCGTGCTCGTTGGAGCGCAGGGCCCGCTCCCTGGCGCCAGCGGATACTCGGATACCTCCAAAACCTCTTCCAAACATTTTTGAGAAGAATTCGTTGGCATACAACGTGACAACATCGACCAGCATCTACTCTGCTGCCACTCTAAACGGCTGGTAGAACGAAGAACACTACCAGCATGTCGCGCCCTTCGAAAGGGAGATTTCGTACATGCCGACGGAGGGCGTAATGCGAGCAATAGACGTTTCTTCTGCAGTCCTGAAATCCAATTTAAATAATTCCGAGAATGCTTTCGAACTGCTCTTTGACAGCTTCGTGGAGCCCGCCAAGACCCGCGCAAGGACTTCGGTGACCTCAGCCCGGCAGCTGTTATTCCGAATCGGACCGGTGTTTGTGGACCTGCAGGTTGGAAGAGAAAGCTCCTCCGACCGCGCGTCACTCATTGGGCAGATGCTCGACAGTTCTAATCCGGGGCATCCTCCGGTTGGCATTCCGGTAATTTTGCTCGACGGCGGCCGGAGCGTTGCTCGCACCTGCAGCAATGACAACGGCGAGTTCCAACTTGAATTCGTGATGAAGAAAAATCTCCAGCTTTCGGTAGCAGTGAATCGTGACAATCCGGTGAGTCTCCCAATCACCAGCGCTCCAGGGAAGACCATTGAGTGTGGCGACAGGCCGAAAGCAACTGCCGTTGTCGATACACGTTCGATGACGCATCAGTAGCGCGCTTCTTGGCCCACAGCACTAGACGTCAGATTTCGATCGCCATCGGCATTTGTTTGCCCGATCGAGGAGTTCAAGTGCGTATGCAAGCCAACAGTAATCGTCGGCAGCTCGGCAAAGCAAGAATCAGCCTCTGCATTGCTCTGATTTACTCGCTTCTAGCAGTGCATCTACAGCTGGCAGGTGCAATTACCCCTCCAGTGCCGAACTCGCACGCGCAGTTGCTTGGCGTGCTTTCATCCTCGAACCGCTTTATTGTGCGCGACAATCTAGGACTGCAAGGCCTGAATCTCGCTTGCCTGCTAGTTGGTTGCAACCTCCTGCACGCGATCGGGGATGCTCAGGGCCAACTTTTTGTGATTCAGAATATAGGACTCCTTAATGATCCTGTGGCGTTCCTGGCGCGCTTGCTGTCGATAACCGGCGTGATTGACGCCGAGATTGATCAGACCGTCAGTACTCTCGGCGCTACCGTAGGTGCGATTCCTTCCTATTTAACTGACGAAAAGCTGGTTCAGTACTATGGAGCGCAAGTTTGGGAAGGATATGTCGTCCAGACTCCAAACCAGATTGTTCGTACCGAGAAAACGCTTTCGAGGTTTAACGTCACGGGCAAAGGGGTGACGGTTGCGTTGATCGATACGGGCGTAGATCCAACTAATAATGTTCTCAAGTCTCATCTGGTCTATGGATACGACTTCACTCGTAACGCGAGTGGCGGTTCGGAAATGGGAGACATCACTCAATCCACTGCCGGCGTGATTGACGGATCTGCACAACCAGCTCAGCTCAACCAATCAACTGCGGGAGTGATCGATCAGGGACACGCGCAGGTGATCAATCAGCCTCAATATTCCGCCTTTGGACATGGGACGATGACCGCGGGAATCGTGCATTTGGTCGCGCCCAACGCGTCACTCATGCCGCTGAAGGCGTTCAACGCAAATGGGATTGGATATGCCTCCGACGTTCTGCGTGCCATCTACTACGCGGTGAACCACAAGGCCAAGGTCATCAGCATGAGCTTCGAGTTCACCGGTCCATCGCTGGAGCTTGCGACTGCGATTACATACGCGACAGCCAAAAGCGTGATTTGCGTTGCCTCGGCGGGGAATGACGCTTCTGTGGCAATTGTCTATCCTTCGGGGTTGCCAAACGTCATTGATGTGGCCTCCACGTCAAACACAAACACGCCGTCGTCTTTCTCGAACTACGGCACGCCTCCTGTCTGGATTTCAGCTCCCGGCGAAGCTGTGATGACAACTTATCCATTTGGGACCTACGCTGTCGGTTGGGGAACATCGTTCAGCGCCCCCTTCGTCTCGGGAACTGTCGCGCTAATGGCCAGCGTGAATCTCCGGAGCAGTTACCTCCTGACCCAGACGACTGCCGCAGCAGCACTGTCTCATGCGCAACGAATACCGGAGTCTCAGTACGGCTTTGGGGTGTTGGATACTTATCGCGCCGTACAAGCTTGGAAGAGATCATTACCAAATTCGTTCGAGTTTTAGATGTTTTACGGAGGTTAAGCTGGGGATGGGGAAGTTGCCCTCCCTGCCCTGGTTGGAATTGGTAGGCGAGCAAAATCGTCCTTTACGTCCACAAGATTTCCACACAACCAGAGTCACTGAAAGTGACATCTCACTCATCGCCCACAATTCGTCTAAGGGATTCGTGTACCCCAGGATGGCGAATTTGTCGACGAATGTTGTGGGATACCAGGAAGTTGAGGCGACGGAGAACCCAATACTTCTGCTACTCGACATGCACTCGGCTTTCATCGAGCGCCTTCTGAGGCAATATGGGTACCCGGTGGCGCCCACCAATTCGCCTCAGCACACCGTCGCTGTGTGCCTGAGCAGCCCAGTGTCTGCAGTGATTATCGACCAGTGCTTATTGGGAAATATTGAAGGCTGGTCGTTGCCGCAGTCCATCAAGATGGTCAAGGCAGGTGTTCCCGTTATCCTGCTCTGTCACGGGCCCATTCCAGAGAATCTGGAGCGTCCCGCTGCAGTTGACGAGATCGTGAGCGATTCAGATCTGCAAACCTTGTTAGCGGCCCTAAAGCGACTGCTTCCGAATTTTTCCGCGACAGCTCAAGCCACATAAACTATCTCCGGCACGTGAGGTCGTAACTGAAAGGGTCTAAACGTCTTGTCTACCCGGTTCTCGCGAGCGTTTGAGATGCGCGCTGCCGTTGCTGCGAGCCTCCCCTGCCGCTACAATAGAAAATTGCCGCAACGGTGTAGGCGCGTAGCTCAGTTGGTTAGAGCGCTACCTTGACACGGTAGAGGTCAGCGGTTCGAGTCCGCTCGTGCCTACCATTTATCTCACTGAATCTGCTCGGTAAGCATCGGCAGTTCCTCCGCAATTTGTCCGAACTCGTCACCATTCGTCACCAATCGCGAAAGCTTCTCGACCGCCTCCCGCTGATGCGCGGGAATAGGAAGGGTATAGATATCGAGGGTTGTAGACAGCTTGGAATGCCCGAGCTGTTCCTGGGCGTCCTTCGCGCTCCCACCTGCCATCTGCAAGAGGGTGGCGTGAGTCCGCCGGAAGGTGTGCCAGCTTAGCCAGGGAGCACCGATCTTCTGTCCGGCAGGTTTGAGCTCCCGATGCAGAATGTTGGTGTCGCTGTAAGGCGTTCCGTTGCTGGTGTGAAAGACGAAGGCGTCTTCGTCCTTCGGTTTCGATTGCGTGTGAAAGCGGCGAAGCAGCTCCACACAAGATTTCGGCAGAGGCAGAGTCCGCCGGCTGCGTTTGGTCTTGGGG
>DATLKS010000761.1:0-1934 GCA_035538255.1 Terriglobales bacterium | reverse complement strand
CCCTTGTGGAGCGCGGGATCTGAGAAACACCTCGCGAGCTTTCGAGTGCGGCCGCCCGCGCCGAAGGTATCGAAGAATTGCGTTACCCACCTCGGTTGAGAGTGGCAATCGTAACGGCAAATGTGATTTTGATTGGACCACACGAAACTCCTCACGCCTCCAGTCGATGTGCTCCAGCCGCATGCGGACAATCTCGCCGGCCCGTAATCCATATCTTGCCAGCAGGAGCACTATGGCATAATCGCGAAGTCCGATGGGACTCTTATCCTTGTATATGTGCTTAAGGAGCGCCTTGACCTGGTCAGGCCTGAATACCTTGGGTACATCCTCGAACCGGTACAACTTCACACGGGGAACTGCGGAGGCGAAATCGCGCTCCAGATACTGCTTGTGGTGCAAGAAGCGGAGAAAATCACGCAGACAGTGAACAACTCCGGAGCGCGTCGCTCGCCGGAGTTTGGGATTGCGCCAAGCCAAGAACCGATCAATCGTGGGCACCGTAAGTTGCGATAGTTCCAGGCGAGCCACATCTCCCAACCACTCGAGAAAGATGCGCGCTGCATCGCCGTTCTTCCGGACAGTCGGTTGAGACAGGCCGCGAAGGTCTACCATCCAGGCCGTGTAAGCACCCAAGAGCTTGCGGCGCCACAACTCGAGCTCATTTGCTGCAGCCCTGGCCGGTGGCCATTGCCCCTGCGATATCCGGAGTAGCCGATGAATTGAACCCATTTCTCCATATTGCCAGGCCGCAATGTTGTGAGGTGTTCGTCCATTACGTTGGCGATAGAGTGCGAGTCGAGCCTTCAAATAGCTGGAGACGTCCTCTGGCTGAACCGATGCCAACGTTTTGCCGTGCTGCTTCAGATAGCGAAGAAAGCAGCGAGCGTTGGAAAGGCTGGACGGTATTGTTCGGGGGCTGAAACCTTGCGCAACGAGGTATTGCCGAAACTCTTGAATCTTTGGATCTGGTTCTGAGCCGGGCGGCCACACTCCCAACACAATGCGCATTAGTCGATTGACGGGCGCAGTGATCGACGCTTTCCACTGTCGCTGGTTCAGTGGCTCCCGTCCATGTTTCTTCCGATATGCTGCGAGTTGCTTCCGGTGATAAGCCTGGGTATCGGCCGGCTGCACCTGTTCAATCGCAATACCTCGCGCCTCCAGATAGCTGGGAAAATGCCGTGCGCGATAGAGGTGGCGGGCGCCGGTACGAGGATCCAGATCGCCTTCCTTCAGCTGCTCCTCAAGTTTTCTTATTTGCGGGTGCGGCGGGTGAAAGCGGGGCCAGGTCCCAAGAGTTTTCTTGAGCAGAAGATGAATGGGGGAGGTCAAGCCGCATCGCCAGTCAACCTGACGTCGAGGTAGTCGACGGTGCCGTTTGCGGTATTGCCGCAGTTCTCGGTCTATGAACGCCGAGACATGCGAGGGATCAGCATCATTTAGGTCGACGCCTGCACGATGCAGATAGCCGAGAAAGTCACGCGAAATGCGTACGTATGTGCGTATGGTGGATCCGCTATGCTCTGCCGCTTCGAGCTCACCTCGAAACCATTGAACTCGGGCTTCCGCCGCCGAAAGTGGTGGCCTATGTCCTTGGGCCAACGTCAGGATTTTGTGAATAGGGGATAGCAGATGCCAGCGCCAATCACTCATCGTGCCGGGATTCCGTCCATGCCTGCGGCGATATTGATGCAGCTCTAAACGCAAATATGCGTCCACACAGTCGGGCTGGATAGAATCGAGCGAGATACCGCGGCGATCGACGAAGTTGAGGAATCGTTTTGCAACAATGCTGTAGTTCTTAATCGCATGGTGGCTGTAGTGCTGATCGACGAGAGAGTTTCTCAATTTTGTAATCCGAAAATCACGTCCATTCTGTTGTGCCATAGAAGCACCTCCTGGAGTGATTTTCCAGGAACCCCGGTTGTGCGATG
>DATLKS010000760.1:0-7129 GCA_035538255.1 Terriglobales bacterium | reverse complement strand
GGGGCGTTTCGGTAGCGGCCGTCAGCCAAACTGACCGATAATCACTTTCCATATGGAATGGGATTTCGCGAAACAACTTGAACGCATGGAGGATGAAGCGCTTTCGGTCGCAAATTTCTATATGCCGCGCGAAGGTTTTTTCAGAGGAGTACTGAGATCGGCGTTCGCGCGTGCATTCGAATTCGCACGGCTGGTTCATAGACACAAGACGGAAAGTGCGGATGAAACGGGATTCTTCCTCGCGGCAGGATTGCGCGGCATCGCAGAAGACCTCATCTCACTTAGATTTATAAGGAAACTGAAACGGGCGGATCGAGATGAAGTGATCAAAGCGCGAATGATGATCACGGTCGCCGATGTGGTAGGCAAGCAGCGGGCATTCTTCAAACGGAATCGCCCGTTCCAACCAATTGTGAGGCGATCATTTCCCGATTCCGAAATTGCCCGTATGAAGGACAGATTAACAACCATCGGGCAGACTTCCCGGATGTGGAATACGGCGCGAAAATTACCACCGGTAGAGCAGATGGCTGCTCGCGTCAATTTGAAGCAGTTCTATGAATTCATCTATGCGGCGACTTCCGAACTTGTGCATTTCAATGTTCGGATCGCACTTCGCAGCGGTTGGGGTAAATCGCCCGAGGCGGTGGTCTTTTCAACCAAGAATTTTGCACCCTATTACTTAGAATTTTCTCAATTCTTCAGCGTTTACATGCTGATTAGGTTTTGTCGCTCTTTTCGGAGGGATCTTGGATTATCCCCGAAACTCATGCAGGGTATGGCGGAAATGCAAACCGTGTTGAATGATCGGCTTCGATGGCCGGAGGCGGTTACGTTCGAAGAGTGAACATTCAGAACCCGAACGAATTGATCAGAATTGTTCTCAAGGTTGCACATCTTGAGAAAGCAAAAACCAAGGATCTCACCGCATCGGCAGGAGTAGCGCCGAATCGCTGTTAAACTGCTGCGCTATGTGCCGCATGTATGCCGCTCTTCTGCTCCTCATGTCATCCCTTACGCTCGCCCAGCCTGCCCCGCAATCGCAGCGGCCCGCGCCTCCGACCGGTCTCGCTCGTTTGCGCGCCAACATCGAGCAGATCGCATCCGGCGTCGATACGCATTGGGCCATTTACATCAAAAGCCTTGATACCAACGAAGAAATCACGGTCAACGCCGACGAGCAGATGGACACCATGTCGGTCATCAAAGTCCCGCTGATGGTCGAGGCGTTTCGCCAAATCGGCGAAGGCAAGTTCTCACTCACCGATCGCTACATACTCAAGGACGCCGATAAGCGCCCGGGCACTGGCGTGATTCGCAGCTTGGAGGAGGGCGCGAGCCTCACGATCAAAGACCTACTTACGCTGATGATCATCGTCAGCGACAACACCGCAACTGACGTCATATTCAGTAAGGTCGGCGGCCCGCAGGCGGTGAATGCGCTCATGCAGCAGTACGGCCTGAATTCCATTCGGGCCACTGGCTACGCCAATGATTGGTTCAAGGCGCTCGACGCAGCGGGATCGCCCGTGAAGTTCCACGCTGCGCGCCAACATCCATTCGGGCTCTCATCGCCACGCGACATAGGCAATCTGCTGGAAAAGATCGCAAACGGCCAGGCCGTGAGCAAACAGGCAAGCGACGAAATGCTCAACATCATGCGCGGCCAGCTCTATCGCACGCGATTGCCAAAGTACGTCAGCGGCTTCCAGCTTCCGCATAAAACCGGCGACTTCGTGCCATGGATCGCCAACGATGTCGGGTTGCTGATCAATGGCCAACACAAAATCGTGATCTGCGTCTTTACCGACAAAGCCGACATCGCCGAAGGCGAACCGACGGCTCTGATAGGCGCCGCCATTGAAGACGCAATTGGCCGCGTCGGCCAGCAGGTGGCAGATTATTACGGATTCAAATAGCCGCCGCAGTTCGTAAGGTTGGTTCGTCTCCGGAGTTGGTGATAATTGGCGGGTACTGTAACGAGCAAAAGTTTTGAGATCATTCGCGGCCCGAGACATACAATCTTGAAAGACATATCGCGAGCCGTACGGGAGAGAAGCTGCCGCTTGTAGGGGATCGAAATTAAATCGCCCGATGGCGAAGACTTTATCGGCACAATAAACCATTCAAGAGCGAGGGAACAATTTTAGCTCTTCAGGGATGGCTAAGCCGTGAGTGCGGCCTACTTCGACCTGGGTACTAAAGAACTAAAAGTGCTCATCGAAAACCCTCGCGCTCGGTCCAGGCAACATCCCAGTAGCGTCCAAATTTGCGGCCTGTTTCGCTGAAGATGCCGATCAGTTTGAATCCAAGGTGCTCGTGCAGCGCGGCGCTGGCCGGATTTGGCAAAGCATATCCGGCTACGAAGCGGTGGATGTCCTCAGCTTCCAGCAAGCGAAACAACTCCTGGTAGAGTCGTCGCCCAATTCCTCTACCCACAGCTTCTGGAGCGCAGTAGATCGTCGTCTCCACGGTAGTCGCGTAAGCTGCCTTCGGGCGGAAGCGAGTGGTGCCGACGTATCCAACAACTTGTCCATCCTGTTCCGCAACGAGTAGCCGATACCGTCCAGTGACTGTGAATTGTTCCAACCAGGCAGTTCGACGCTCGACTGTGTACGGCTCGACATCAAATGTCACTGCCGTGTTCACAACGTAGTAGTTGTAGATTTCCGTGAGCCGCGGCAGGTCAGCGAACACGGCAGGGCGGATCAGAAGTTCGGGCATGCAACATGCTAGAACATTCGCATTCGGCATTCGGCTACGGCGAACGCACACCTGAGTGCGGGATGTGCTCGGCACGCCCATATGGCGGGCTTTTTGTTTGCTCCTCTTTCTCGGTTCTAACCGACAAGCGTCGAGAGGCGGATTCATCCAATAAAACATAAGATTCGGTTCGCCGGAAGAGTTCTCATCGCCCATTCTTGCGCCTACAGAAAAGTGTGTGATGCGGGAGCTAAGTGCAGCCAACATCGGTGTGTTCTGCAACGGTTCCACCGATTTGTAGTCCCACTCCGTTCTACTACCCTGCGAGATCGTTTCGACTCTGAAAGGTAAATCCATGAAATCATCTTCAATTTGCAGAGCCTTGGGCGCGCTTATTGCAGTGCGACAGCCGGTGTTTGTGTGGGGCGGTCCAGGAATCGGCAAATCGGCGATTGTTCACCAGCTTGCCGAGAATCTCGGCATTCGGCTCAGGATGTGCGAGCGTTACTACTCGATCCAGTGGATCTACGTGGCTTGCCTTTTCTCGGAAGCGATGGTCGGTCCAAATGGGCAACCCCGGAATTTCTGCCTAAGGATGGAGCAGGGATTTTGTTTCTGGATGAATTGAACGCAGCTCCCGCAATGGTGCAGGCAAGTTGCTATCAGCTTGTGCTCGATCGCAAGCTCGGCGAATACACGTTACCGGAAGGATGGGCAATCATAGCCGCCGGAAATCGTGATTCAGATCGTGCAGTCACGACGCGAATGCCTACTCCGCTGCGGAGCCGTTTTGTGCACCTCGAATTCGAAGTTGATTTGCAGGAGTGGTGCGAGTGGGCGATTCAGGCCGGCATAAGACCGGAAGTGATTGCGTTCCTTCGCTTCCGGCAGGAGTTGCTCAGCGTCTTTGATCGCGATGCGACTGCATTTCCCTCGCCGCGGTCATGGGAGTTCGTCTCCCGCATTCTGGATGCCGGTCCACATCAATCAGTCGAACATGAACTATTTGCGGGTGCGGTAGGACCTGGAGCGGCTACCGAGTTCTCCGCATTCTTGAAAACGTTTCGGGAGCTGCCCAACATCGATGCAATTCTTCTGAACCCCAGCAGAGAACCGGTACCAGAAAATGCCGCCGCGCAATATGCGGTTGCGTCGGCTCTCGCCCGAGTCGCTTCCGACATGAATTTCGATCGCGTGTGTCTCTATTTGGAGCGGATGCCGACGGAATTCCGGGTTCTCAGCGTGCGAGATGCAATGTTAAGAGAACCCGCCATTCGTCACACGTCTGCATATACGAAGTGGGCAATTGAAAATCATCAGGTGCTTACCTGAGAGAAATAGCCGCTTCAAACATGGTTAGAGCGTAACCTTGACACCTGCGGGTGTAAGCCTCCATTATGGAGGTATTATGGAGGAATAAAGTGGCAGTGCTGAATGTCAAGAATTTGCCCGATGCCCTCTATCGAAAGCTCCAGGCTCGTGCACGGCGCGAGCATCGGTCAATCGCGCAGGAAGTCACTCATCTTCTAAGCGAAGCACTTGAAGCACCGAAACCTCTTTCCATTCTCGAGCTCCAGGGTCTCGGGAAGGAGCACTGGAGAGGAATCGATCCAGCGAAGCATGTTGAGCGAGAGCGACATGCATGGGATTAATTTCTGACCTCGGTAGCGGCCCGGTTGGTGTCGACACCGTCATCTTCATCTACTTCATCGAGGAAAACCCTCGATACCTTCCACTTATCAAAGCATTTTTTCAGGAAGTAGCGGCGGGACAGAAAGAAGCGGTTACATCCGCGCTCACTCTGTTGGAAGTATTGGTAATTCCGTATCGCTCGGGTGACCACGCGTTGGCGGAACGCTATGAGGCCCTTTTGACGAGAAGCCGTGGCATACGGATCATCGACATTTCACGTGATCTCTTACGCGGGGCCGCACAACTGAGGGCTGCAACCGGAGTTAAGGTGCCCGACTCCCTTCAAGTGGTGTCCGCACTAACCGCGGGATGCACTGCCTTCCTGACGAACGATCGCGATCTACCCAAAGTCGCTGGAATCCGAGTCCTGCAGCTGCGCTCTTATACCTCAGCTTGACGGCAGTTAGAGTAACGATGAGGTCGAAGTCTTTGACGTTCATTGGCCCAGAATATGACAATGAGAAGAAACTATATTGAAGGCCGCAACAAACCGTGGATCGTGGATGTCTCGACGCAATTCTGGTGAACCCGACGAAAGAGCCACTGCCGGAAAATACTGCTGCGCAATACGTGGTTGCGTCTGCGCTGGCGCGATGTGCATCTGACAGAAACTTCGATCGAGTTTGCACCTACCTGGATCGGATGCCCACTGAGTTTCGCGTGCTCAGCGTGCGCGATGCGATTCTGCGCGATCCAGCGATCCGTCACACCCCTGGCTACACAGTGGCAATTGAAAACCATCATCTGCTCGCTTGAAGACCTTCGAGAGATCTCAACTCGCGGGAAACGTAGATTTCCTTCCGTGTAGCTGACCGGTCTAGTTCGCAAAGTCCGCACAAATCAAAAGGGGGACCGATTGTGCATACCGGCGTGAACCGCAACCGCGACCGGAACGGATGCATTGCCAACACTCATTCAACCACGCACCGCTATTCGCTCCGCAGGGCTTTAAGCGGATCTATTGATGTGGCGCGGCGGGCGGGAAGATAGCTGGCCAGCATGGCCACACAGACCAGGATCGTCGAAACCGCGGCGAGGGTCACCGGGTTCGCGGGGCTTACGTTATACAGCAATCCGGCTACTGTGCGCGCAAGACTTATCGTCACTACAAGACCTAAAACCAGTCCAACCATAACGGTTCTGAGTGCCTGGCCAAGGACCATCTGCATTACGCTCTCACGCGTTGCTCCCAGCGCCATGCGGACTCCAATCTCCTTCGTGCGACGCACGACCGACTGCAGCAGCACTCCGTAGATCCCCAGGGCCGCAAGGATCAGCGCCAGCGCAGCGAACGCCGTGAGCAGAATTGTGCGGAAGCGCGGCTGCGATTGGAGCTCTGAGAGCCGCTCCTCCATCGTCTTCACGTTGGCAAGAGTCGCTTCGTGATCAAGGGCCACCAGCTTTTCCCGAACTGGACTCGTCAGGGTGTTGGGATCGTCATTCGTTCGGACGAGCAGCGACATCGAGGCCGCCGGTTCTTGACTCAGCGGACGATAGACCGCCGGCGGCTCCACGTAGCCCATCTCCTGGAAGACCGTCTGGGTCTTCACGTTTCCGACTACCCCAACAATTGTGAGCCACGGCTTGGAGTCGTCCGGCAGACCGAGCTTGATTTGATGTCCTATGGCGTCCTGATTTGGGAAATATCGCACGGCAAGGGCCTGATTGATGATTGCGACCGGCTGGGTGTTTCCCCGATCGCGAGTATCGAAGCTGCGGCCACGTAGCAGCGGGATTCCCATCACGTGCAGAAAATTGTCGTCCACGGATTCACCGGCGATGTTGTGCGGAGCGCTCTCGCGTGAGAATGCTCTGCTCGCGACAGCCAGCGTATTGCTGCCGCTTAGATAGAAACTGGACGCCATCGAGACTCCCTGCACGCCGGGGATCGAGCCGATCTGTTCTGTCAGGCGCTCGAAGAATTGGATCTTTTCGTTTGGAGCGTTGTATCTGTTCTTCGGCAGGCGAACCGAGGCGGTAAGCAGATGGTCGGTACGGAATCCGAGCGGTGTTGCCGCGAGCCGGACCAGACTTTGAATGAGCAAACCTGCGCCGGCCAGGAGAACAAGCGACAAGCCAACCTCGCCGGCGATCACCAGCGATGCGCCGCGGCGCATGGTCCCGCTTTGGGACGCGCTCTGCCCCGAGCCTTTCAGTGCTTCGTTCAAATCCAGACCCGTCGCCCTCCACGCCGGGGCCAGTCCAAAGAGCACAGCGGAGGCAATCGCCAAGAGAGCTGCGAAGGCCAGCACCTGCCAATCGAGACGTACGGGATTGCCGGGCGGAAGCTCGATGGGATTCTGTGCGCGAAACAACTGCAGTGCGGCAAAAGCGAAGAAAGTTCCCAGCAGCGCTCCGGCAGACGACAACAAGGTGCTCTCGACGAGCAACTGTCGAATGATGCGGACGCGCCCTGCGCCAAGCGAGGCGCGAATGGCGAGCTCTCGCCGCCGGTCGGCGGACTGCGCCAGCAAGAGGTTTGCCACGTCCACGCAGGCGATCAGCAGCACGAAAAATACCGCGGCAAAAAGCAGGATCAGCGCCGTTCGCAAGTTGCGTCCGGCGAGCCAAGTGAACTCCGATTGCAGGTTGAGTACGACGGGCACGGCTTGAGGCAGCGCAAGATCCTTCGGAGCTTCAGGCAGAATGTTCTGCTCGAGCGTTGACAGCTCCGCTTCGGCGGCAGCCCGGCCCACTCCTCGCTTCAGTCGTCCGAAGACGCCGGTTACCGATC